>JAUVZH010000106.1 GCA_030602675.1 Candidatus Heimdallarchaeota archaeon
AATTAGAAGAATTAACTTGTGGTGAAACAAAGTTATCTATCAAATCATAATTAGTAATACTACTAGCAATCCTTGTCTGTATTATTGAACTAGTTATAAGTAAACCGAACATAAGCAAAGTGGCAAATTTATTCCTATTGAGCATTTTTTATTCTCCTTCTCAAAATTTATCTCGCATATAGTGAATATACATTCACTGATTTTAATTTATACATTCACTTTTAATCGTTATTTAGCTGAAAACTTTCTGTTTATTAGGTCTTTATATACTGCTTTCGTAACTTCTCTTCGAGTGGATTAAAATGATTACAACATTTAATCTCTTTACGTCCGTTTCATGGATAATAACTGGGTTTATTTCTGCTATACTAAGTACTTTGTTTCTTCTTAAAAATCCAAAAAAACGTTTAAATCAGCTTTTCTCTACTGGTTTCATTTGCTGGTCTTTATCAATGAGCTTTAATGGAATTGTCTTTGCTGTTGCACAAAAGTCCCTTACAATCGCAAATATTTTCAGAGATCTATCAGTCATTTTTGGTATCCTTAGTGGTTTCGTTTTATTTGCTGCAGCTTATGGTATATACTTTGGTGCTGAATCACTAAATTGGATTTTATATGCTAGTGTAATTGTAATTGCTGGTGTATTATCTGGTTTTGGGGCAGCAAATGATTGGGTTACTCAAGATGGCTTAGGTGGTTTTAAAACTACTGACAATCTCATCGGAAAAATCTGCACACAAATAATTACTGCTGTTTTCGTTATTTTTGCAAATATTCTGCTAATTTTAACTTATAGATCTTCAACAAATCCTACGGCAAAAAGAAGAGTAGGTTACTTTGTAATTGGTTATTCGACAATTATTATTGGTTTACTAATGTTTGTTATTGATTCCTTTATCGAAATTTCACCATATGTCTTTCCGACATTTGCACTCATCACATGGGTCATGGGTCCAATCCTTATGCTTATTGGTTTCTATGTGAAAGCAGAATCCGACACATCATCTCTTACCAAGAATGATCTGGTTAAGCAAGATGAATCACAGCTTCTTAAGTCGAAACAAGAGCAGCAGAAAACTGAAAGACCCTCTTAAATAGGTGGCTATGTAAAACTGGCTAAAATCCTATCTTACATAATCCAAGGCTAGCCACCTATTCTCTCTTCTCATTTTTTTTATAGAAAAAAAAGAAATGAGTGATAGATCTATCAACTCATTAGTATTTTTGTTGTTATTTCAACTGCTTTCTGGGCATCTAACTGTGTTGGTCGGTAATTTTCATGTTCAATTCTATTTAAGAGAATATTAACGAATTTGAATTCATTGAGAACATCCATTCCCTTTTTCATTCCACGATCGATTAACATACCAGGCGTTAGTTGTTCATCGAACAGCCCCATTCTTACTCTCAATTCTGCTTCAACGCTTTTTGCACATTCAGTTATACAATCCTTATATTTTCCTTCATCTAGGAGGAGCTCAAATGTTGTCTTAGCAGGAATTTCTATTTTCTTCTTTGCAGGAGTAGGTTCAGGTGGTGGTGGAGCTGTCTTTGGAGCACCATCTTCTCCTCTCATTAGTTTTGAAGTCAAATCTTCTGGTGGTGGAGGAGGTGTGGATTTCGCTCTAGATGGAGGGTGTAGTTTATCGTCTTTTGGTGGAGGGGGAGGAGGTGGAAGTGATGGCTTTTTCTCATCTGGTTTGGGTGGTGTTGGGAAACTTTTTGTTGGAACATCAGGCAAATCACTACTTGTCGAAACTGATGGAGTTGGACCATCCATTAACACTTTCAATTCTTTTGCACGTGTAATATACTCTTTTGCTTTTGCATAGTAAGTGTCACGTATTTTTTTGGATTTTTCAATAGCAGTCATTTCATTAAGAAGTTCAGCAGCTTTTAGAAATAAATTAAAGGCGTTTTTTAAATCGCCATTTCTTTCAGCTTCTATTGCATTTGATGCTGCTTTTTTTACTCTTTTAAACAAATATTTTGATTCAGACATTTTTCTCACAATTATTTAGTTCAAAACTGTTTCTTAAATATTCATAATCAAAATAGACATTTAGAGATTTGAAGGTTTTCAAATACAATATCTATTTGGATTCATTTAGGCAGTTATTTTTCCTTACTTTTGCTATCTTTAAAAGAATTTAAATAGTAGATAGTCTTCCTACGGACTTAGTGGTGTTAAATTATGGCTCTTAGACAGAGTGTTAACAAACGCAAAGGCAAATGGGGTCGAGTTAAAGAATTCGAATCCATTGAACGTGCACTTATCATTGATAATGTTCTTAAGGAAAAAATGATTAAAGAAATTCCAAAGCAAAAGGTCATTACTCCTACATCAGTTTGTCAAAGGTATCAAGTAAGAATGCATATTGCCAAGACAATCATCAAAGAGTTAGAAACCGGTGGAAAGATAACATTCCACAAGAAAACAGCATATACTAAGGTTTACAAAGCAGTTTAGGTTAATAATTCATCTTACCAAAATTGTTATCCTTTTGTTGCTATTTCTAAATTACTTTTCATTCTTAATCATAATTTTCACTTTTCTTAAGGAATTTTTATTTTCTAAAATATATCCTTCAGGGTTTTCAGGGTTGGATGTAGAGCTAATTAACCATACATACGGATTTACTTCCATAAAATCAATGTCAGTTGCAGATGGTTTTGGAGGAGCAGGATGAGTATGATATATACCAATAATACGCTTTCCTTTTTTTTCAACTTCAGTATAAATGTCTAGAAGTATAATTGGATCTACTGTAAATGATACAGTTGATTTTTCAACATTCTCAGGAGTATAAACAAATTCTGCTGTTGCTATATTATCCTTAACATTTCCTGCAATAATTGATACTGATTCATAAGGACGCGATTCTTTAGCATGATTTACTAGTATGTCAAATAACCTCTTTGGGATAACAATTGTTTCTACATCAATCATAAATGAATCTTATTTTTCTATTGTAATAACTATTTTTGATGATTGTCTTACGCTTCTTTCTTTACTGTTATTTTTTTTCTACAATTAAGAAAAGTTATTAAAGAGAATAAGAAAGAAAAAAACCTATTAATTGTACATAGCGGGGGTAGCCAAGCTAGGCCAAAGGCGCAAGACTTAGGACTTTCGCTCTTGATCCTTATTGAGTGCAAGTGAGACATCTTGTCTCGTAGGAGTTCGCGCGTTCAAATCGCGTCCCCCGCACCACTTGCTTTTACTGCTATAATAAAATTCTAATAATCGAGTTAACCAACAAATACTTGATTAATTCAATTTACTGACGCTTGGTGACATCTCTTGGCAAAACCTATCTTGAGAACTGAAGAATTGGTTAAGATTTTCGCACAAGATACTCCATTGGAAGTACATGCTTTAAGGGGTGTAAATCTAGAAATAAATGAAAGTGAAATCGTAGCAATTATGGGGCCTTCTGGTTGTGGGAAAACCACTTTGCTAAATATGATTGGTGGATTAGATAAACCAACATCAGGATGTGTTTGGATCGATGATCAAGAAATTACTGGATACTCTGATCACGAGATTACTGAATTTAGAAAGCAAAATTTAAGCTTCATTTTCCAGTTTTTCAATCTCTTCGATGTATTAACTGCTGTTGAAAACGTAACACTACCACTTTTACTAATGGGTGAATCAAATAAGAAAGCTGAGGAGAAAGCTAAAGTTATTTTAAGGGAAGTTGGTCTTGGCAGTCGATTATATAATAGACCTAATGAGATGTCTGGTGGACAAAGACAAAGGGTAGCTGTTGCAAGGTCTTTGATTACTAATCCAAAAATTATTCTTGCAGATGAACCAACCGGTGATTTGTCAAGTGTAATTGCTCGAGATATTATGAAATTATTCAGAAGACTAAATGAAGATCTTGGACAAACCTTTGTTTTAGTTACACATTCTGAATTGATTGGTTCTCTTTGTGATCGAATTATTAAGATGCATGATGGATTGATTATTTCTTAGTATAATTCAACATTAATTCTAGGAAATAGTTTTAAATTTTTAAAATATCGTTTTATCTATGTCGGTTGAAGAAAAAATTCCAGGAGATAGTGAGCTAAAACTGGAATTATCCAAAAACGGTGATGACATTGAAATCGAGACTAAAACCTCTTTTTGGAATGTATTTAAGTGGTCAATGTATGATCTCGCAAATACAATTTACTCGATGGTCATTGTTTCATTAATTATTAATCAGTATGTTTTGATTATTGGGCAACAAGAACTTGGTTTGAATTATAATCAAGCAGATGCTGTTTATAACATTGTTTTTGCTGTTAATTATCGTTGCTATAGGTATGCCAATAATGGGTGCATTAAGTGATACTGCTGGTAAAAGAAAACCATTCGTTGTTGTTCTTACAGGCGTTATATTGCTCTTTGCAAGCTTATTAGGCATCTTTCATAGTCTTACTATGGTTCTGATTTTCTATGTGATAGCAAATATTGCTTATCAATGGAGTTTAGCTTTCTATGATGCAATGTTAGCTTTTATAGCAAATCCGAAAGATGTTGGTAAAGTTGGTGGATTTGGTGTTGCATTTGGTTATTTCGGTACTTTAATAGGTATGGGTGTGATGCTAGCCTTACAATCATTCTGGGGCACACCTGTTAGTCAAAAGACTGCATTAGAGCAAATAGATTATGGTTATTATGCGAATCCTTGGACCTTTGTTATTGCTATGGCATTATTTGCTGCTTGTGCTATTCCTTTCATTTTTGTTAATGAAAGACAAAAGAAAGGACCTAGGCAACCTGTCGGTAAAATAATTCGGGATTCCTTTAGACAAGTTGGTCAAACATTTAGAGATATAAGACAACATAAAGAGATGTTCAAGTTTATTTTGGGTTACTTCTTGGTTGTTGATGTTGCAAATATTATAATTGCAAAAATGTTTCTTATAGTAAGAGATGGTTTGCTTATGGAATCTAGCTTCAGCTATATTTTTATCATTATCGCGACTGTTTCAGCTGTTGCTTTCACCTACTTTGTAGGAATGCTAGCAACTAAGTATGGTGGCAAGGTTGCTTTCTTTGTTGTTGGTGGTCTTTGGGCAATTGCTATTATTATCGGAGTCTTGTTGATATTCTTTGCTGCACCTATTGAAGTTGGCTTTAATTTCAGCTTTATAATGGTAATAACAATGGGCGTTATAGCAGGACCCGCTTTGGGTGGTACTTGGGTAGCTCAACGTGCAATGGTCACAGAACTTGCTCCAAAAGAGAAATTTGGTGAATATTTCGGGTTCTCAAAGCTTAGCGGTAAGGTTTCTGCTTCACTCGGACCTTTAGTTTGGACAGCGACATTCTTCCTTTTTACTTGGATTGCTGAACGAATTTTCGAAATAGGATTTTATCCTCACAAAGCATATGGGTATGCAATGCTTGTTGCTGGTTTAATTATGGGTATTGGATTAATCATAATTGGTTTTGTAAAGCCAAAAGGTACCTTAATCAAAGAAGGAGAAGCATTACAAGAGTTAGAAGTAGAAGAGACTATCCAATAATTGGTTTAAAAAGTTCCTTTGAAAGGAACTTCTATTTTCTTTTTATCTTGTTATATTTATAAGAAAATGTTTATACTTTCATTATTTTATATTCCTTTAAGGTGAGTTATTTGACAGAAAACAAACATGTAGCAAAAGGTCCTACTTTTGATACTATAAAACAATTAACTGAAGGACTAAACATTTCTAACGAAATTAAAGATCAATTAATCGATTATTTTGAAAAGAAATTATATGCTGAAATTGAGCTAGTTTGTAAATGGGCTTTAGAAGTAACAGAATTACAAGGTAAACGTACATTACAAGAAAAAGATTGGAAATTTATCTTAGACAAAATAGAAGTTTAATTTGATCTAATTAATTGCTTTCGATTCTACTTCTCTAACTTTTTCATCAAACTCAATTTTTCCATCCTTATAGTTAGTAGTTTGATCAATTAATTTTGCTAGAACTTCAACAAGATGTTTGTCTGTAACTTTTTTACTTATTGTATACAATAAATCCAATATAACTGCTAGATTATCATATGACTTTGTCTCTAGTAGTTTGCATCTTGCTTCAATAAGCTCTCTCATCAATTCGTTCTGATTAAATCTGGCAACAACTATGGCACTGTCTATAAGTTCTACCAATGAATATTTATCGGTTATAAATAACCATTGAGCTTCTGCGACCATAATTCTTTACCTTTTTTACTTCTAATATAACAATAGGTCAAAGTATTAATTAAATCTAGTCATTAAACAGAAAAGGAAAGGTCCTAAGACCTTTTTTTCTTTTTTAATTTAACAACGTCGCCTAATGTCGTTTCTTTTTTCGATGCTGTTCCTGTGAATATCGGTGCTGCAGCTTCTTCTTTTAGAGAAATATCTAATTTTCTTTCAATTTTTGTGATTAAATTCTCTGGAGGATTAAATTCACTTTTCTCTATTTTTTGCATTAGAGATGCTTTTTCATTAATCATTTGAGCAAAATCCTCTAATGACCAACCTTTAGCTTTACGAGTTTCTTTAATTACTGTACCATAATCATCAACTAGCACGTCATCACTATGTAAAGCATCACGTCTTCTTCGTTTAACAACTGGTTGGGGTCTTTGTTGTGTTCCTGTTCGAACCTTTACGTGGGAAACACTTGGTCCTTGTCCTCCAGGTTTACTTCGAACAAACGAAACCTCTGACTCTTCTATGTCATCTTCATAAACATGAATTGGTTTACTAGAAACCTTTGTACCAAATCTTGAGCATTTGGGACAAAGTAACATTCTCACACCATCAACATCGCTTTCTGATAAATCAGGTCCAGCGAATATACCACACATTTCACAACTCATTTAGGGATTCCCCTTGTACTTCTAGAGAAGAATCTAGAATTGTTATTAATAGATTATTTTCATTCAAGTTATTAAAGATTAACTAAAAGATTCAGAAAGTCAATTTATATCTGTTCTGCACTCCGAATTGCAGTCATATCTATTTCTTCTAGTAGCTCTCCATCTTCAATTGTAATAATTCTATCTGCTTGTGTTGCTACTGCTTTATTATGTGTCACTAGTAAAATGGTAACTCCTTTTTCAGTGTTGATTTTCCGAAGATAACCAATAATTTGCATTCCTGTAACAGAATCCAAGTCTCCCGTAAGTTGATCAGCAACTACAATACTAGGTTCATTAACTAAAGCTCTTGCTATAGCAACTCTTTGTTGTTGTCCTCCTGAAAGTTTGTCTGGATACTGATTTACAAACGAACCTAGATCAACAACTTCTAGTATTTCTTGTGCTCTACTCCTTGCTTCCTTAACTGGTACATTCGCCATTTCAGCAGGCATTGAAACGTTTTCTAACGCTGTTAATTCCGCAAAAAGCTGATAGAATTGAAACACAAGACCAATTTGGTCTCTTCTAAATTCAGTTAGCTCTGTGTCATCCATAAGTGCAATATTCTTTCCGTTTAAGTATACTGCTCCTTTATCAGGAGAATCCAATCCTGTTAGTATATTCACTAAAGTCGTTTTTCCTGCTCCTGAAGGACCCAATATTGCAAGAACTTCTCCCTGTTTTATTTTAAAACTGACACCTCGTAATGCATAAACACGTGATTTAGGTAAGTTGTATGTTTTATAAACATCTTCTACAACTAATACTGCATCTGTTTCTATGGTACTTTTTACTTCTTCATCAGGTGAATCAAGAACTCGACCCTTTCGTACTGTAAAATATGATATATCATAGAAGAACTCACTCCACATTCGCAGTAACTCCATATATGTAAATAAATTACAAATATCTTCGTTGAATTTTGTTGTGATGTCTATCTCCAGTATGATTTCTTTAATCAACTCAATTTTTCTTATATATTCAAACCACTTATTCAGTTTCTGATTTATTTCATCAGTATTTTTGAT
>JAUVZH010000334.1 GCA_030602675.1 Candidatus Heimdallarchaeota archaeon
CTTCATTGTTTTTCCCGGAGAAACTCTATAGCTCAGATGAAAAAAACCGAACAGTTACTGATTTTACAGAGATAAACAGGACTCGAGTAAAAGGAGCTCATAAAAGAGATGCTTTATTTGCTGCTATAAAAGGTTACAACAAATATAAGGAATTATTTGATCGGATTGACAATGAACTTTCAGAATCACAAGATATTAGATTACGCAATAAAGTAAAACAAGTTGTTATCAAAGAAGAAATGAATATTCAAGAAGCTATTGAAGAGGTTCGTAATCGTGAGAAGGTTATCGAAAGACCAGAAATCAAACTTGAAAGGGAAGAAGAACTAACTGAAAGTGAAAAATCGTTAATAGAAAAGATTGATGCTCTCAAAGAACTAATCGATCGTCAAACAACTCATATTGAAAACCTTGAAGATTTAAATGAACAGACATTTGATGATATTGAAAGATTTCTTAAAGAAAACAAAAATCTGAAACAAAGAATCAAGAAAGTTACTAATAAACAATCACAGGAGCTAAAAAGAGAAAGAGCAATAAAGACGAGAGATGACGATCTGAGATTTCTGAGAAGTAGAGTAAAGGAACTTGAAAGTGAACTCTCTAAGGTAACTAGAATTATTTCTGATCTTAAAAGAATGATAGTAATGAGTTCAAATCGAGTTGTTGTTCCTATGAAAGTTGTTTTTGATTTCTCTCGAGAGGGTATTGAAAAAACCATTTCTAGAATGAACATTGAACCATTTGATGTTATTTTACTAGTAGATCCTTCAGGTGGTGGAAAGAGAACTGCAGAGATGCTTATAGAAAGAGAAGTCAAGGCAGTTGTTTGTGCAAAAAACAGTATTTCCAATTTAGCCATGGAAGCTTTCATTAGTGCTAACATTCCCGTATTGTTTCATATGGAAATAAGGCAGATAGACGATATAGCTGTTACTTATTATGATGAACTAGAACAAGCAATTAGTGATTGGGAGGAACAAAGACAGGAATTTTTAGGGGAAAGAACAGAAGATAAACTTGGAACATTAATTGCAGAATATCAAAGCAGACGTAAAAAAGAGCTGGAACAGATTTACAAAGATGAAAGAAAAGGTAGAAGTAAAACTAGCACACCTAAAAAACCCATAAAAATCATTAAATCAAAGGATATTGAAGATGAATAATCTATTGCAATAAATCTAGATTCAATTAGCTTGTTGATTTGCGATTATTAAAAACTAAACAACAAATCTATTTTGGAAGTTATTTTGGTTTTTGATCAATTTGTACCCAAAGAATGTTATTGCCACGTATGAAAATTTTACCGAAGGATGCAACTTTTTCTCCTTTGTAGTATTCAAGTGCATTTTGTAGAACCATATTCATGTGTTGGTCTTGAGCATCTAGAGATCCTCGAAATTCTCGACCATCTTTTAGTCTTATGATTATGAAATTGCCGTATGCTTTTCGTAAACGATTAATTGGATGGGAATTGAATGTTGACATATATATTTTCATCATCCTAATAGATTCTGTAATTATTGAAGTTTCATTCTTTAAAAAGCTAATGAACGCTTGCAACAATTCTTGTGTGGAATTTTTCCACTCTTTTCATTGATTTTTCAAAGAATAAAAGGTTTTCTAAAAAATTGAATGTAAAAAAAGAAAGGAAAGAGGTCGTTTACGCTAGGTAAAACGCCTCTGATGTATTGCCATCATATTCTTCTGGTTCGTCTCCACCACCATAAGGATATGCTGCATGTGCATAAGCAAAAACATCTTCCATTGAAACTGATGCAATAGCACCAAAATGGCTTTGCCAAGAGTAATCCAAGAAGTAGTATGTCCACAGACCATTATTATTTGCAGGTGAATCATAACCATATCCATTGTCAGTACAAGTCGTTGTTACGTAAACATTGTTACTATTTGGCATGTTCATTAAATCAGGACCAAATCCTCCTGCATAACAATGATCAATGAAGACAAAAATACTGTCAGCAACAGCATCATTAAGAATAGCTGCTAGTTCAGTGTCGTAGAGGTTACCATCTTCACCATTTTCTCCTGCACCACAATCCCATTGACAGAGATAGGAGGAACCAATACCATTACCGGAACCATGTCCCGAGGTTATGAATGCGATTATATCGTCTGAATCTGCAAGGTTTACCATGTTGATTATTGCTAGTTTAACATTGTACTCAGTAGCAATTCCATCATATTGTGGATAATTAGTGGTTTGAGTATCGCCATAGACCCAAATATAATCATAATTCATTTGAGTACTTGTTAGATGATAATACCAATCAGTAGCATCTTCATCACAGTAGTTTAAATCGCTGATTGCTTTATAGTCTGAAATACCTACAATAACAGCGTATTTCGTAACCTGAACAGTAGTAGTGTCAACAGTAAAGGTGACTGAATCAGTAGCGTCATTTCCTGCAACATCCCATGCGCGGACATCTACAGTATGAGAAGCATCAGCTAATCCAGTGAATGTATGGCTTGTGCTTGTTCCTTTATTTATCCAAGAACCACCATTGAGTCGAATCTCATAATAGTCAATGCCACTTCCAGTATCAGAACCAGACCAAGTAACAGTTACATCAGAATTTGATACAGTTGAACCATCAGCTGGTGAGCTAATAGTTATTGTTGGAGGAGTAGTATCTACAGGGGGTTCTCCAGCAATGTAAGTTGCATGAACAGCATACCAGTAATTGCTAAAGGATCCTGAGCCAGGATTTGTTGGTAAAGCAGTAGTTTCATCATAATTTGTTGGGCTAGATTGACTCCACCGACCACGAATTGATTGGAAATCACCAGCATTTGCTGAACTTGAGGAGTAATAAACTCTACAATTATGAGCCCAACCTATCCAAGTAACTGAATTAGCAGGAACTACATAATCAGGAACATCAATGGTATTCCAACCAGAAACGACAGCTACATTATGAGCTTCAGTTCGTCGTACAGCGCTTGTTGGACTGCTTAGTATTCCACCAGTATAAAGTGCTATAGAAACTGTTCCACTTGCACTACAACGAATGTTCAGTTTTGTTACTGTAGCATCAACACCTGGTGATGTACCACCCATGTAACGAATAACTGCATGACTGCTTGAGCTTGTAAAACTACTCGAGGTTATACCCCAAGTTTCCTCAGGAGGGGGAGCAGTATTGTCTACAGTTACTGTTATGACATCATCCGCATAGTTTCCAGCAGCATCATAAGCCCTGCAAGTAATTGAATGAGAACCATCAGAATAGCTAGTTGTATCCCAAGACCAAGAATAAGGGGAAGAAGTGTCATCTGTCCAAGCTCCAGAGTCAATTCGACAAGAAACCTTGTCAACACCTACGTTATCTGAAGCAGACGCAGAAATAGTTACTGTACCACTTACAGTAGCACCATCTGCAGGAGCAGTGATTGATACTGTAGGAGGAGTAGTGTCTGGTTCAGTTCCAGTTACTGTTACAGTAATAGTATAAGATCCAGTACCGCTATAGGAATAGCAACCAGTTGACCAAGTACCAAAAGTTGCTGGAGGATCAACATTGATCCATTCAGGATTTGCTGAATAACCAGAATACGCACTATTTGGAATGTCATACTTAGTAGAACGATCAGAAGCAGTCCATCCACCAGTTCTACGATTTAGATCATCCCACAAGCTAAGATCAAAATCATAGCTACCACTGAAAGATAATTCAACTTCAACCAATATAGTATCAGAAGGAACTGAAAAGGTATGCATAGTACTATCAGAACCTTGACTAACAGAACCAGTAAATGTATGCACTACTGGAGCCTTTGTTACATTGGTATAGACCTTTTGACTTTCTGCTAAAGAATAATCAAGAGGTATTATAGAAATAGTTACAAAAAACAATAAAAGAATAAACAAACTAACAAAAAATTTACTTTTTTTC
>JAUVZH010000296.1 GCA_030602675.1 Candidatus Heimdallarchaeota archaeon
TATCAAAGAACTTTCGCACTCCAATATGAAATAATATGTATCATTTACAAAAACAAATAACTAGAATTTAATGAGTTTATTTGGAACCATTTGAACTATTACCAGTACTATCAGCAATTGCTGTAGGTTTATCTGTAGCAACAATTTGATTAATATCTATACCACTATCTATATGGTCAATATTTACACCAGATTTTTCTAATGATTTTCGCAATTCCTTGACCTTTTTACTAAGATTCTTAATAATGTCAGAATTGTCAAAAGCTTGAAGCTCACCATTACATTCAGGACATTTGAAGTTATTTTCCATAGCTTCATCAAAAGTATATCTTGGACAATAATTTTGATCACAATTGAAGAAGTGATATTTCTGTTCGTAATCCAATCGAGCCTTTAATTTTCGATAAACAGTTTTCTTACGATTAATAACTAGCTCTTCTACTCTATTAGGCTTCAAACGCCAGAAGTAGATAAACCAACCTGTACTCTTATCCCTTATTCGTCTAAATTCAGCAAGTCTTGCATCGTACAATCGGTAGAGAACTTTACGAACAGCATTTAATTTCATCTCTGCTCCAGCAGCAATAGCTTCATCGGTTGTCTCTTCTGTAGGATCGAGAAGAGATGCAACTTTTACAGCATCATCTCCGCCTATTTCTCGGACAACGGATTCAAGTAAATTATAATCGGCATCTTGAGTAGACATTCTAGAAATCATTTCCTCCAATGTTCAAATACAACTATCGAATCATGTAAATTTACCAAAAGCGAATTCTAAAGTTATAATAAACTTTTGGGAACTACTTTATTTCTTATATATAATATATAGTCTTTTTAGTATTTTATCTTTTCTTTTCGTTCAAATAAGATTGAACTTTTTTATGCGTTTGAATGCAATTTATAGCAAAGAAGCTATCAAAAGAGGGAGTGCTATTGTAGCATCAGCAATAACATTAGCTGTTTTTGCTTTTTCATCAACTTTTCCCCAAGAAACCGCTTCACTTATTGATGCTCCACTAACACCACCATGCTCAGGACGATCCATAGTTATTTGGACAGCATAGTTAAGTGATTTACCAGCAATTTGAGCTGCTAAAGCCAGAAAATGTTTTGGCACACCACCAGCAACAATTAGTGCTCCTACTCTAGTTTGATCGTCATCAGATTTCCAAGTAAAGTCCAACAAATCTTGTTGATCCAGTGAAGGATTAACTTTTAGTTTATGTAGATTTGAGAACATCCAGATTTGAAATCCAAGAATACTATCTGGTAAAGAAGGACAAAAGATAGGGATATTTTTTTCCGCAGCAATTTTTACCAAACAATTAACAGGCATTTGTTTACCGAGCTCATGAAGAAATCTTGCAGCTGACATGGTTTCTTGTGGGAGCTTAGGAAAAATTGCTTGTAAACCATCCTCTAAATCTCGATAGCCTTTTGTCGGTACTACAACATTGTAGATTCGATTGAGCTCTTGCTTTTGTAATTCATAATCAGGAACTTTTAATGGAGCATGGAAATGGGCTTCACCAAAGGCTTCAATCAAGTCATGTGTGAGAATTGAACCAGTAACTATTAAACCATCAACCAAATCATTTTCAATTAAACTGTAGATAACTTTTTTCAGACCACCAGGAATGAGAGCACCAGCAAGAGTGGCGAATTTAATACAATCCTTATCCTCAAGCATTGCTTTCATAACATCACGAGCTTTAGCAAGCTCTTTACCGCTAAAGCCGATTTTATTGTATTCTTTAAGTAAATCTGCTACAGTCATATTTTTCCAAATATCTGCATGTTTAACGACTTTGAGCTTGTGACTTGAGCTTTTCTTAGGCAAAACGTAAAACTCCAAATAAACACTATAATGTTGCTAATAGAAGAGACTTAAAAAATTAGTGACATATAATGCGAAATAATTGCGGATAAGCAGAAGGATTGGAGTTCCTGACAAACTACAACCCTTCTAGAATTCAACTCATCTCGGAGACAAAATGAGTAATACTTTGGAGACTGGGCATTCATTCGTTTTTAATAAGAGTTAATCTTCTTATTTGCAAACATATCAGGAACTCGAATCTCCTTTCGGAAGTCTTTCCTTTGTTTTCTAACAGTTATTTTATTTATCATAGACATCACCACACAAGATACATACACTGAAAATGATATTTAAAGCAGATTCACAGTTTGAAGACTCAAAACGAGGTCACAAAATGTGACTTGCTTTTTTCTTCCTTAACCTTATAAAAGTAACACTAATGACCATTACCAGATTAACAAGCAAAAATTCCAGATAACCAATTGCACTGAAACGATTAGTACTAGTTTTTGGCAACCCAAGAAAAGCTAATACTGTAGGATTTGTTGGATCAGACCAGTTTATTATTGCCAAAGTCTTATACCGGTAATCTGATGGATTTAAAGTACAATAAATACGGTCTTCAGTTATTTTATTCTGATCAAATTTATTATGGTCTAATAAACCTAACTTGCTATCATTTACTTCATAGATCCCAACAACAGATACAGCTTCAATGTCTGTTGCATTATAAATGGCTAACTTATCAAGGTTCATTGTGGTAATATAATTATTGTAAAATACCATACGCTGAAATTCCTCAGTGATGTTAAAGGAACCTAATCTTGTAGGGGTGGTTATTTCTGTAAGATTAAAAATTGAAATTTCATAATATCCCATGTAAAAGCGCTCATTATCTAAAGCTGCGAAATATATACTAGGAAGACTTAATTCACCAAACCATTCACCAATCTTGACTGGTTGACTGAAAGACTCAAATTCATAGATAACAATCCCAACAGCGTTGCTTGCATTCTTCGTAGGCAAGATCATCAGATTATCTTTGACAACATACCGTTGGTAATCATTGTAATCAGAACCCAATTCAGACCCAAAGCGATAATCAATAAATTCTATATCTATGTCTTCTGTGTTAGTAAAATCTACAGTCATTCCCCCAATGAAGAAAAATTTGTGCTGCTCTAAGTTCATAACTCCAAAACTGTAAAGAGATAAAAGATCACCTGTCAGCACTATTTCAGCCTCGAGAAAAGGATCGTATAAAGAGGATACATTGATAATTTCAAAGTAATTTTTAGAGTTACTCCTTCTAATACTGAATAATAAATCATCATCGATTAAAAGAAAATATCTAAGGTAAATATCAGTCAAATTTAAACCTAAATCAGTACTACTTAAAACTTCAGGATTTGACAAATCACTTATGTCATAAATTGTAATAGTATCTAAGTCATCATTTAAAAATAAAACCTCATCTCGAACAATAAAAGGTACAAAAGCATATGGAGCAAATTGAACGATTGGGTCGTTTTCCTTATGATTGTTTTGGGTTGATAAGGGAAAGTCAAATAAGGTTTCATTTAAAAGCAATGTTTTTCTTGAATTCGCTAACTGTAGATGAGATACTAAATTAAACAACAATAAAATTAGAATTAAAAAAATAGTGAAGTTTTTTCTTTTAGAAAATTTCCCTCTTTTCATCCAATCCCCAACTATATATTAGATGTTTATCTTAGAAAAATTTTTTCATTCCAACTCAAATGAACTTATGATTTGCTTTCTTAGCTTTAAAATAACAATTTATCTTATTCAATATGCTGTAAATCAATATTGAAAGGTCTGTAAAATTGATTTTTTTTAAACTTTATTTTTGTCTAACTTCTATTTACTTACTTCTGATCTTTCTTATAAATTTCAATGAATTTTGTACCTTTAATTATTTTAATCTTAACAACTTCATAAAAAAGGGTAATATAGTAATTAAATTTTTAAAAAGTCATATGAATTGTTAAGTTATTTGTTTGCTTTTTTCTTCCTATGTCTTTTAACAGTAACACTAAATACAATAAGTAAATTAATTATCAGAAACTCAAGATAGCCAATAAAGCTCATGTTTTTACTGATATAGCTCGTTGTTCCCAGCATGGCAAGTACAGTAATATTTGTTGGATCAGACCAGTTGAGAATAATTAAAACCTTATCTTCAAAGTCTGATCCACCTAAAACACAATAAAGACGATCATCAGTAATTTTATTTCTGTCAAAAAGAAAATCAGCTATAACCCCATAACTAATTGGATCCTCAGTCTGATATCTCCCTAGTATTGAAACATCCGCTACATTAGTTGCATTGTAAATAGTTAAATTCCCATAATAAAAAGAAATGATGTGGTTATTGTAAAAAACATTCAACCAATGGGAGTCAGTGAAATTAAGAAAGCCCAAATGTTCTGGTTTGGTAACATTCGAGATATCAAAAACCTCAAGTTCTGTCCAGCCCATGTACACTCGCTGTTCATCCAAATACATGTAGCTTTTAGAGGTATTTACCTCACCAAACCATTC
>JAUVZH010000443.1 GCA_030602675.1 Candidatus Heimdallarchaeota archaeon
AAACACCTCTAGTTGGAACAGCAATATATTCTGCGTATCCACCATCAATATTCTTCCCAATCATTTTGCCTTCTTTACAGAATTGTTCGGTTCCTCGAACGCAATATTGACACTTTCCACAAGTAATCATATAATTGATACAAACTCGATCACCAATCTGGAAATCAGAGACTTCAGAACCGATTTTTTCAATAACTCCTGCAACCTCATGCCCTAAGGAAATTGGCAAATATCCAACTGAAGAAACACCATCTCGATAATGAACATCAGAATGACAGATACCAGCGGCTTTTATCCGGACTAACACTTCCCCCCTTTGAGGTTCTGGTGTAGGTACCTCACGATTCTCTAAATCTTTATCAATTTCAACTAATTGTACAGCTCTCATAATTCGACTTATTATTTCTTTCGTTTAAAATTCTTTTTTACATTAGAACATTCTTTTGGAGTCTTTTGATGGCTTTAGAAAATAGTATGTGTTTGGAGTGTTTTTTATACTATTTTTACGAAAATTAAATGAATTCTATTGTAAAATGTTAGGTACTTTCAGGATGTGTAGTAATTGAAAATATCAAGAAAATGTTTGATAATGATATCTATTATCTTAATTTCTAATTTCTATATTCAAGTTTCAACTAACAAGAAATATAATGATGTAGAATTTAAAAAAGATCAACAAATTAATTATTTTGGTGTCTATAAAAAATGGTCATTTTTAACTGGTCATGTTATTTATTCGTCACCTGCAATATGCGATTTAGATAAAGATAATGATTATGAAATATTGATAAGTTCTTATGATTCCAGACTTTATTGTTTAACTCACTATGGTATACAATCTTGGAATTTCATAGGTAGTGAATTCTACTATTCCTCGCCTGCTATTGCTGATTTGGATTTAGACAACAACCTTGAAGTTATTATGCCAAAATTGGGTATTCTTTATTGCATAAGCCATTTAGGAGTTCAAAAATGGAATTATACTCTTTCATCTGGAGCTTTTACGAATACTCCGTGCATTGCAGACTTGGATAATGATGGAACTTTTGAAATTGTAGTTGCAAAAGATAGAGATGTTTACTGTATTAGTCATAATGGAACTCTAGAATGGATCTACAATGCAGGGAACTGGTTTGATTTTGCTTCTTTTGCTTGTGGAGACTTAGATAATGACGGGAAACTCGAAGTAGTGGCAGGTTCATATGATTACAAAATCCATTGTATAAACTACAATGGAACACAAAAATGGACCTATGACATGGGTTCCTATACTGAAGCTTCACCTACTATTGGTGATTTGGATAATGATGGCACTCTCGAGATACTTTTGGGTTCTAATGATGCTAAATTGTATTGCTTAGACCATTCAGGTGGATTAGAATGGGACTACACAACTGGAGGACCAATTTACTCATCACCTGCTATTGCTGACATAAACAATGATGGCTATAAAGAAGTATTAATTGGTTCAAATGATAATAGTCTCTATTGTATAGAACATGATGGTTCATATAATTGGAGTTATCCCACAAGTAGTACAGTAACTTCTTCACCAGTAATTGCTGATTTGAATAACAACGGAAAGCTTGAAATTGTTTTTGCTTCTAATAATGGCAATCTTTATTGTTTAAGTAATAATGGAACAAAAGATTGGGAATACCCTGTTGGTGGTGTATTTCGTCCTTCACCTGCAATTGCTGATCTAGATGGTGATGGCATTGTAGAAATAGTAATTGGTTCAGGAGACCATAATGTCTATTGTCTTGGATTGTCTGGTGTGTCTGAATCAGGTGATATTCCCTGGCCATGTTACATGGGTTCAATACTAAGAAATGGTAGAATGGATTCTGATTCAATAGATGATTTGACTGAACAACACTATAATACAAATCCAATTAATGCTGATACGGATGCAGATTTATTAGAAGATTGGGATGAAATCTATTACTTACCAACTAATCCACTTGATCCTGATTCTGATGATGATCTAGTATTAGATGGTGAGGAAGTGCTTCTTTATGGTTCTGACCCTCTTGATAATGATACAGATGATGATGGGCTTAATGATTTTGATGAGATATTCAGTTATAATACAGATCCAAATGCTGTAGATTCAGATGGTGATGGTTATACAGATTATCTAGAGGTAATTGAGGGTACAGATCCAAACAATCCTACTGATCATCCTCCTACAACCGAAACACCACCTACTGAAACTATTACACTTCCACCAGAAACTGTAACTGCACCACCTGAGACGATAACCCAGAACCAAACAGAAACTGTTACAGTTGAAACTGGAATCATAATTTCTTCAACGATTTTTGTTGCCTTTACAGGTGTAACAATTGCAGTGATAATTATTAGGAGAAGAAGGAAGTAAATCTATGGGAAATGAGATTGCCAAAGAATCTCATTTTATTTCTTTTTCTATGATTTAAGACATTAGTTATTTACGATTTATTAATTACAGTACATAATTCATTTTAACTGTGAAGATAATCTAATGTTAATTTTCGAATGTATAGTAATAGGAGTAATTTTTCATTATTTGTTGTTCATACTTAGCGAAAATTAAATGAATTCTAGCGTGCTATTAATTGTACTATTGGGGTGGGTGTAAAATGAAAAGTACAAAAAAAAGTTTTGTCATAATTATCTTGGTATTTTCAGTTTTCTTTACTGAAGTGGATAGAATTTGAAAATTTTGCTATAAATTAACCACCCATTCTGATCCTTTAGTAGGTTTAAGAATTGTGTTTC
>JAUVZH010000040.1 GCA_030602675.1 Candidatus Heimdallarchaeota archaeon
GATATCCATTGCCACCAATTGTTTTTTTAGTTTAACAACAGCTTGATTCCATGTCTCATTTGCCCGTTTCTTTAGTCCTATATTATGTCCATGACAGATGATAAACCGACCCTCGAGAGTATTAAGCTTCACATAAGGAACTACTTGAATGTCAGGTCTATCAAACAGCAGATTTCCTTCATGCCCCATTCCTCCTGTTACAAATACAATTTTCTCCTTGAAACCTTCCTTTGCACTCCATGTAACAAAAGTCTCTAGAGCTTCTTTTCCTTTCTTATCGTAATTATCCAAAAAGTCACCATTCATAATAATTAAGTCTACAGTGTTCGACACACTTCTTAGTGCTTCAATGAATTCTTCTCGTAAACAACCTTCTGAATCCAAATGCACATCACCAAATACAACAGCTTGGGTCATTTCTAGCCATCCTCCTTGTTTTCTCGAGATAGTAATGAGTTGACCATTTTAATTGCATCATCTGATACTTGATCCAGTAATTGTAGGATAGTCTCGTAAGGTTGTTGAATTTGTACATTATTTTGCACTAGTTTCCTCATTTGGTTATTTATTTTCTGAAATTCTCTGAAAAGATAAGCAGCATTACCCAACTCTCCTCCTCTATCATAGATCACTAGTTTACCTTCATGCACATTCACAACTGTTCTAAAAGATGGTTCTGAGATATGTAATACTATTTCAGAACATTTCAAAATAAGGTCTTTCAGTAAGCTTAATGTTTCTCTTTTTTCTTTATAACCTACCTTCTTTGGAAAAATTACCTCTGCTAGCAAACCACTAGTCTTCTCCTGCCAGTGGTAAGATTGTTTCTGTTGATTGTTATCTTCTATTTTCTTTCCTGTTTTTGTGTATCTCATAATTTCAGCAGTTTCTCTTTGTATAACCATTTTGCCATATCGAATGGTTAGTTTACCAAATTTCTGTACTCGAGCTTGCTTTTCAATTTGGAAAACTGGTGGTTTCAATTTGTTTCGTTCAATTGTAGATTTACTTAAGTGCAGTTTTTCTACTACAATTTTTCCCTTGAGTAAATTTAAAACCCGATAAATATCTCCATGTTTTCCTTGGTAAAGTAGATTTCCTGGCAAAGCCATTCTTAGAATTCTTTGTTCTTCAATTTTTCCTATTACCCTTTCATTTTCTTTAGATTTTTCAATTATTACCCATCTTTTTTCAGCTGATCGAATTTTGTGGTTTCGGATGAAATGGCTCAATTCTTGTTCATCAGCTATAACTAATTCGCGTTTTTCATTCTTTACTTTGTGGTTTCGTGTTCGTAAAATCCCGTCTGCCATCAACATGACAATTGCTGTCTTGGTTATTTTTTCGCATTCCTTTGTTTGACAATAGGAAAGAATTTCTTCAAAGGTTGTTTGTCCCATGCAAAGTCTGAATAACACAAAAGCTTTCATTCTTTGTAAGGATTTAGAGTCAAATAATGTTTGCTCGGTAATATTTTCTTCTAGAATGGTCTTTATAGTCCGATAATTCTCTAAGTAATAGTTATCTAATGGACGATCTGTATCTAATACTATAGTGAAATTCTTTTTCTGGGTAAGATCTTGAAATCGCAATCGTCCAAATCTTTGTAATAGACCGTTCTTACCTGTTATAGGCCAACCAATGTTTATGATGTGTTCTATTTTCGGGATGTCCATTCCTAACTCAAGCAAAGAAGTTGTGAATAAAAATCTAAGTGACCCATTTTTTATTTGGTTTAAAATGTCTGCTTTATCTTGCTCAGTTAGCTGACTATTTATGCACATGAATGGTGAGTTGAGTTTTACAATCTCCATTGGTAATCCGGTTCTCTTCATCAAACGTTCGTTAAATTTTGCTACTAGCTGGCTAACTTTTCGTATGCTATCAACAAACACTAGACATACTCCTCCTATTTTCTGAAGATAAGGTTCAATTCGGTTCAAAATAAATTGCTCTAGAGAATCCCTAGGAAGTATCATCACTCGAACTATTCCTCTTCTACCAGCAGCTTGTATGATATTTGCACTTGGTATAAAATTATCTCGAAATGAAGCAACATCCTTGACTGTGGCGGATGCAAGGATTATTCTAAGTGTGGGATTTGTTTGCTTGAAGACTGCTATAAATTCTCGAACATGTGTCAAATATCCTCCCGAACCCGCATGTATTTCGTCGATAACTAACACATCTGTTAGTTTAATCCAGTCAAGAAAACCATACTTATCTTCTTTAAAACATCTATAGAACAGTTTATCTAAAGTTGCTAAGATAATCTGTGGTTTTTTCTTTTCAATCTGCTCTAAGTCTTCCTTTGAAAGGTCACCATTATATCTGCTGTAAGTGATTTTTTTGCCTGTTGCTTCAAGAAGATGATTACAATAGAGAGCTAGTCTTTGTTCTTGATCAGCAGCTAGTTGTTTAGTAGGATAGATAATGACTACATTTGAAATCTTTTCTTCTAATAACTCCTTGAGTATTGTAAACATAAATACTTCTGTTTTTCCAGCTCCAGTTCCCACTGTAAGGAAAAGATCGTTACCTGCTAGAATGGTTTTCATAGCTTCTAATTGGTATTCATAAAGAGTATGGGGAAATACTCCCTTCAAAGCTTTGCCAATAGTTTCCATGTTTACTTCAGGATTATCAATAAAGTAATTAGTTTTCACACTTTCTTGTGGTAAGATAGTAAAGGTTGCTTTGATAATACAATGGTTTGACATTTCTACATTTCCCTTTCTATTTTTGCTCCATATAAAATTGACAAGATAGATCTAAACTCCTTCTTAAGAAAGTCCATTATTTCGTCTTCAGTAGAATTTTCATTTCTTTTAGAATAAAATTGGATTATTCTGGAAATGCATTTTGTTATTGCTTTTTCTCTTCCCTCCCAAGGTAAGAAAATGACTTGTGATGATAGCTTTTGAAGTATTCTTTGTTCCTCATGTTCTCTTAAAATAATATCATTCATTAATTCGTTTCTTTCTTGTAATTCAGCACAAACTTGAGGTTCGATTCGCAAATGGGAAGGCAGTGGTTGTCCCAATATGAGACTGTTAGAAAGTTGAACCAAATTATCAAGTTGTGTTCCTTCTTTTAGACCATAACGGTATTTGTATTTTTGCCTAACACGCCAGATTAAACCCTTTTCACGTAAATCTCTAAGTGTCAAATAAGTTTCAGTAAGAGCTATACCTGTACCTATAGCAATCTCTTTTGCCTTTTTTGGATAAGCAATCCCATAGTTTGTGAAATTATTTAACAAATATAACATTACTCTAAATGTATCCATTCTATTTCAAGCTCCTCAAATCGACTACAGTATTCAATTACTCGAGGTGAAAATTTACTTGATGGTAGATTATACTCTACAAGAAAATCCTTCTCTCGATTTTCAAATAGGGGAGGTAAAGTGTCTAAACAAGCAATATCCTTTTTCACTTTCCCAGCTATTTGCTTAGTTGGGTAATACACTAACGGTTTAAAATCCACTTTTCTAATCTCTTCTTGACAAATCCTAAAAGCAATACTCTTCAATTGTTTTCCCATAACAGATTCTAAAGAGGTCCATTGAGATGCTAACCGCCAAAATTTAATTGGGATCACTCTGTCACAATCTACTATTTTGACCATTAATTGCTTCTTGAGAAATCTTTGATGAATGGATGATAATAATACATTAAATTCAACAACAAATTGCTTACAAGCTTCTCTGAAAGATTTGTAAGTCTTTCCATTGAAGATACATGGATTATCAAATAACTCTTGCTTGAGCTGGTAAAGTAGTTCTTCTCCACGTTTGTTAACCACATAAACTATTTCTCCCTTAAACCCTTCAAGGGAATCAATACAGGCACTAGTTATTCTTTTGTCTAGGATTGCTTGCACTAGTTTTATGTGTCCTGCGAACTTCAATGCTTCACATAAATCAAGTACTAACCCCATCCATGCTAGATCGGAATAATAACTAAAATGAGTAAAACCTCCTACCCCAAGATATTTCAAACCTAATTCATCAAGTATTTTCCATAATTCCTCTTCACAGAGAATAAACATGTAGTTAAATAAAACATCTCCTTTGGTTCGAGCCATTGTCTGGTAATTACCAACCAGCCTTTTTTTTTGATACAATCGATTAGAGACTCGATTACTGATAGCAAAATCGAATGGATGTATGAGTTCATTGGTAACTTTCCAGGTTATCTCTGCTGCTGAAGCTTCAGAAAGATTGCAGAGAATATTAGTATGACAATGAAGTCCATACAGATAAGCATCACTTATTGCATCTAAATAACGTTGCCATTTCTGTTTTTCTGAGGAAAAACCACGAAATATCTGAACCATTGCTAAACGATTAGATAGGTTTGAGTGCCAGAAAATGTTGTTAAACCCAGAAGAAAAGCGAATTGCATCAACTGTGAGAGCCTTTTGATTATCCATTCGTTCAATTTGAAACCATCCTTGAGGAGAAGTAATACGTACATAATGACATCCCTCATTAACTAATCTTTGTTTTACCTCCTCAGAAATCCCCTGATAGTCATAAATAAATTGAATGTCTGTAAGGTTGTATTGAAGTTTTCCAACCAGAAGACAATCATCTTCAATAGTCACTTGTTGCTCTGGTAATATCTGAAAACCTAATCTCACATTATTCTTTCTTCGAGCATCTTCAATCGTTAGACCCGTCAGTTTATACACTTCTTCATTGAAGATGTACCGCTTATCCTTAACACATAGCACATATTGGTTTTCATTCTCTCTACTTTTACTCAAATCAGCTACTCCTTGTTTTCTTTCTTTTTTGGATCAACTTGAATGTTGTATTGCAAACAAGACAACTAACAGACATTAACCCTTGAGTTGGTCTGTCCCCAGTTCCGAAATCCTCAAGTACGATTTCTCTTCCCTCCTCAAAGCAAGTCGGGCACAAATAGACATACAATTCCTCATTTTCTGGTGAATACCCTTTGAAACTCTTTGGAATTAAGTCGATGAATTCCTCAATTGAGTATTTCTTGGTAACTGTTTCCTTTTCTCGAAAATGCTTACACCCAACAGTGTTGCTTCTCAATGTTCCTTTTGCTCGATGAATATCTTCGCTGGAAATTTTTCGTTCAGCTACATGTTTTGTTCTTTGCCAGAAGGTACAGCGTTTTTTTACATACCAATAACAATTTCCACAAATGACTTTGAAATGAGCTGGAAATTTTCTGCATGTATAATACGTAAGACTTCTACCTTTTGGTGGTTTAACTGTTAAAGTTTTTATGGAAAATCCTTTCTTAGTTAAATCCTGTATCGCTTGTGTTGCTTCAAAAGCATTAACAACAAGCATTGAGCAAATCTTGTTTAAAGTTATAGGATATTCTACATTTACAAGTAGTTCTTTCAGAGCGCGTTCAAGTGTTTGCCTATCCTTTTTCCCAGTTAAGGATGATTCTTCAACATTGTAAGAAGTCAGTAATACTTTATTCAAAGAAGAAAGATTATCTCTTGTATCTTGAGTCATTTGCTCTCTAAAGCAATTTAACATCTGAGTAACTTGAAACAACAAATAGCTATTATTGGAAGTGGATAAGATTCTAGCAATAGTTTCCTCTTTTTCTTTAGATGATTCCAACTTACCAATTAAGAGTTGTAAATCATCGAATTGTAGCTGTCCTTTCGAAAAGTTATTAAAAATTTCTTGCACCAACACCCAATCGATGATATCATTTTCAGATTCTTTACGAATGGTTGTAATGATATCTAATGGATTGTTTAACATCTCTTCAAAGTAGGTTGAAGCAATAAGATATTGCTGTCCAAATTTAGTCAAAATATAGCGACTGTAACAATTTTGTACTTTTGTAACTAATGCGAATGGTCCTAAAAGATTTTCTTGTAAACTCTCAAATAAGGTAAATTTTTGGTGATATTCTGAGCTGAATATTAATTCAAAAAGGAGTTGCTTCATTTCAGCAGCTGTTTTCTTATTTTCAGCTTGGAATATTCGAATGCTTGTTGTTTTCATTAGACGTTCAATTAATTCTTTCTTTGATGGAGAACCTGAATACAAGGAAATGAGAACAAATCTCAAAAGAGTATCTTGTAAATCTATATCCTTAAGATCTTGGCATTGTGTTATATTTGATTCTCTTGGAAAAACAACAATATCACTAAGACCATTTTCTACATCCTCGACTGGAATCAAACCTACTGATAGGTAATGTTTCCGAACATGGTTTTTTTCTCTTTTAGGAAAAAGGAAGAGAATGGGATCTATATCATTAAAGCTCCAGTATTTACTAGCTTGAGTAAGAGTCTTAGTCTCGTCAAAAGGATCAATAAAAATATATGCATCAACAATCGGTAGCTGGATTTTTGCCTTTAAGGAATCATCCCTGCTTTTTTTATATAATTGGTTTCGAAATAGAGTGGAATAACTAGTAATGATTAGTTTGTTTAATGCTAATGGATGACTATTTCCTTTAAATTTTGAAAATGTAGAAGCAATCTTCATTCCTGCAAGAGTTTTTTTAGAGGTTTCAATTGCTAGTTGCCTTTCATCTGAATTAATATAACTATAGATCTTCCTAGCTTGTTCGGATGTTCTAACAACTATCATAGCTGTTTGGTTGGATAATCGTGCTGCAAGTAAAGCTACAGTGGTAGCCAACTGCAGCTGGTCTGTTGGATCTATTCCATAAAAGAAGATGTCTGTCTCACATAGAACTGTTTTACGGATGATGTCAATGTCAGAAATGTCTGTAAATGGATAATCCCGCAGGATTGTGACTATACTTATTGGCAAATTCATTCTATAAATCACTGTTATCATTACTCACTTCTTTGGTTACTAAAAGCTCCTCTAGTTGTTTAGGAAGCGAAAGAAGTTCTTCACCAACAAACCACTCAAGGGATTCTTTCATGTATACTTCAAGTTCAACAGGAGGACAACCGATGATACTCGATGCTGGAAAGCTATCAAGAAAATACTCACATAACTCTTGCACAGTTGCATGTTTATTCGTCAGACTATCAATTAGACTTTCTATATGCTTCCTGCAAGTAATGAGTTGTTGAAGAAAGGAATCATTTAACTCTTCATTGAGTTGACTTTGGAGTTGCTTTGGTAAGTCAAATTTTGGTTGATTGATTGCTAAAATAAAGCGAAGTAAGCAATTATTTATGT
This sequence comes from Candidatus Heimdallarchaeota archaeon, assembly GCA_030602675.1. Lineage (GTDB taxonomy): Archaea > Asgardarchaeota > Heimdallarchaeia > JABLTI01 > JABLTI01 > JABLTI01. Next base: position 7,175 of record JAUVZH010000040.1, read on the forward strand.
CTAAAACTAAAGGTTGTGTTGTAGAACGAGGGCGTTTCTGTAGTATCTTCAAATCAACTAAAGTTCTTATCACACGTTTAATAGTTCTTACCGAGATAGATGGTTCTAAGTGGTCTTCTAGGTATTTAACTGATGGAATGACATACTGACTATAAGTAACAAAATCTTTAACAAGAAAGTCTAGTATGAATTGAGTGCTTTTACTAATTTTAAAATCGGTATCAAATGATCTAAAATCTCTATTTAACAATTCCAAATTCTCGGTAATTGACATTCTTTATCAATAATTTAAGGTAAAATTATACATTTAAAGTACTAAAAGTGACAAAAAACGAAAAGGTCAGAAAAATGAACAAGAAAAGAAGGCAGGAGAAGACCTGTTTTCCACCTACGGAAGATTACTTTATGTCCCTTTAGAATTATCAAAATGTAGTAATTTTGTATTTTTTTCCTTTTTTAATTTCCAATTAAGAGGAGCTCACAAACAATTCATCTTCTATTTTTCTCTCGGAAGCTCGTGTCGACGACGACCGTAAAAGGAGGTCTCCACGAAGTGGAGGAAATAGGTCGCACGAGAGGAGCGTTCAGCGACTGAGAAGGATAGTATAGGAATTAGTTCCTTTTTCCGAATTTGTGAGCTATTCTTCTGTCTTCTTTTCTCTCGACATTTCAGAGTTGCTCAATTAATCTCTTAGTTGTTTTCATTCCTTTTTAGTTTGAAAGAATGTTGTAATATATTGATAGAGAACGGAGTTTTGTAGCTGATTATTTGTCACTTTCACGTCAAAATAGTCACTCATCTTTTTGTATAAATCAGCCTTTTTATCTATTGGTTGTTCAATAAGCAGATACCTATCTCTTATTGATAAGCTCTTTGCCATAGAGAGTAATCTCTCTTTTGGTTGCAAATCCAAACGTGCAAATGCTTTTCGGGAACGAAAATACTCCAATTTATTTTCAGCTAAAAACAACATTAGATGTTCAGGTGCATTTGGTAATTTTGGTAGGAGTTTTACTAGAAGTGGTAGTGGGAGACTATTACGTCTTTCATAAGCTGCTAAATGCCCCTTGGGTATTATTAGATAGTCTGCGAGATCTTGTTGAGTCCACGACAAAATCTTCCGCGGGGTTCTTAGGAATTTTGTACAATTAATTACATTGAGAGTTGGAAGTAATTCAAAATTAAAGTAAGATTCATCATTTAACGATATAATTGTTTCAAGATTGAAGGCATCAATTCGATACTTAATTGGATCTTCAATTAAATGAAGTCTTTTTTTAGAAAGATATCTTTGATATTCCTTTTGTTTTATGGGATGTCTTGGTTGTAGAAATTTACTTAGAATATCTTTTGAAGTAGCCTTTATACCTACAGCATAACTAATACCAAATTCTGTACATATAGTTCGAGTGGTAAATCCTATGTCATAGATGGAGAGTAGATTTGTAAATTCATTAATAAAAAACTCAGAAGAAGAGCAAAAATTAACGTTGGTTTTGTAACTGCCATCGGCATCTAAAGCTCCACTCCAGAATGCCCAGCGAAGGAATTCATCTGATTTGAAAACAAGTGGTTCTCGTAAGGCATGATATTTTTTCCCTGTAATTGGCTGATCAGTTAAGAAATTAACCAATCGAACCAGCCACTTATTGTTTAGATGAAGTAACCAAACTTTTTTCTCACCATTAACAGGTCCATCAACACCAAAAAGGGATTTTGATAATGCTTGAAGCATTAACATATGTTCTTGTGAAAAGTCAACTAGTTCAATATTGTGATAATTCAAGTGCCCATCACCAATAACCACCCCTAAAAAGTAGGCTAGATCAGCAGTTAATCTCGTAGGAAGGTGAAAGTGTTCTCCTCGAGCGGACTGGAAAGAGACGTACTTTTGACTAAGAAATGATTGCCTATGGTCACTTAATCGGAACAGTGGGAAAGGCAACCTTTGTTGGTTCTCTGTATAATCAATGATCTTTTGTTGCCATTTCTTAATAGAATAATCAATAGCTGTCTCTTGGAAGTAATGATGACACCTCTCAGCTAACTTCAGTGATTGTTTACGTAAGTTGAGTGCTAAATCAGATGAGAGAGAAATATAAGGTAATCGCTGAAGAAGTCGTTTACCACCAACGAAGTCAATTTTACGAACCATAATGGAATAGAGATTGAGAATATCTTGTTTAGTGAATAACTTGGACTGCTTGTTTTGTACTATTAGTTTATTTGCTGTAAGCCATTCATTTTTAATTATAGGTGTTGGATCTAAAAGTAATGGATCAGTCGACCAGTGCAACATAAAAAATCAACTTGATATTATGTATCAAAGAATTAGCTTTGATTTAACTTTAAAAACTCATAACCTCATCAATCTGAATCAGGTAAAGCTATTTCCTTTGTAATAATTACTCGACCATCATCATCTTCAACAAATACAATATAATCACCCAATTCTAAATCAAGTTTCTTACGTACATCTGAGGGTATAGAAACTTGCCCTTGTTGTGTGATTTTTGCACTACCAATAAATTTCATCGAAAACAACCTCATATCTATTTTATTTTTCTTAAATTCGGTAATAAACCTATTGTTAATGAATCTAAATTAAAGAACGAAGGGTTTAAATAGTTTAATTTCATTAATTTTAATGAAAATAAGTAAATTAATTGGACGGCTATCTGAATGAACGTACAAAACGTAACCCGAAAATTCAAACGATTAGTAATCAAAGCAAAAACACCCATTGCCAAACCATGTAATGGATCGGTAAATAATAGTAAGATCAATAGCTTGCTAGTGGTAAGCAATGGAGGGGAAAATGGAGAAAAAGGAAAGAGATACCTAGTCAAAGGATTAAGAGGAGTGCTTAACAACTCGATGATGGCTCTTGCAAAACAAAGAGGAATAGAGGTATGCCATTCATCGAACAAGGTAGAAACACAAAGTGGAGAAAGCTTGTTACCAACAGCATTCCATCCGAATGGAGCATGCTTTCCAGAAGATGAATGCATTCGACATCGATTAATGGGTTCTATTAAGAAACAATCAATCCTACGGTTTGAGCCAGTAATCATAGTATCGGAAAATGTGAAAGAGGAAGTGGAAGATGCAGAGAAGATGCATGTTGCAACTGAAAATCGGGTAGCATTAGTTGAAGGATCAAAAAAGAGTATCCAAGATTTTGGCGAAAGATATGTTGCAGGGAAATTCACAATCAAGATAGAGCTACGTAAAGAATTAACCAAAGAAGAACTAGGATTCCTCTTGAAAAGTATCCTCTTCATGTCAGAAATAGGATTTGGTGGTGCGGTGAACAATGGGGCAGGAAAGCTGGTGTTAAAGGAAATTGTTCTACAAGAAGTGGAACGCTCTCGAACAATCAGAAAAGGGAAGGTAATTGAAGAAGAGAAAGTACGCAATCTTTGGAAGCAAATGGAGGAGGCGCTAGAAGCATGGTAACGAAGAAAGTATTCATCCTTGAGGGAAGATTACTCACACCAATAATTACCTCCACTCCTCTACTGAAGAAAGGACGAGTTTGGATACAAATAGTAAGTGATTTACAATCCAACAAGAAATCTATGAAAAGTTACATTGGGAAGTTAGTGAAAGGAGAACAAAAAGTACCAGTGCAACTGTTGGCATACCGAGGATTTGTTCGAGTGACATGCTTGGATGAAAATAGTTCTCGAGCTCAAGCAATCATAAGCAAATATCTAACGATGAATTGTTTAGGCAATAAGATCAGTGACGGATTTGGAAAAATAGAATGGTTGAACTACAGAGAAGAACTATATCAAAGATTGCAACCAGAACCGAAGCGAAAAAAATTCAAAATACGAAAGGGATTAGGACCAAATTATCCAATTGAATTGCAGCGATTGCTTATTGCTTTAATGCTACATGATTTTGTGCACACAGAAAGACATCAAAGCAAAATTTACCAAGAAGTACCTATAGAAGATGAGGAAATAAGGAACGCATGTTTATACCACCACAATGGAGAAGAAAGTAACAACAAATTGCTACCAATAGTAAAGTATTATGATCATTTAGCATCCTATATTAGTAGAAAAAGACCACTTAAAACAAAATCAAGATATGATTTTAAGAATGGAAGAATTGACTTTAAGCAACTCGTTAAAGAAATTGAATTACGACAACAATCTGCATTTAAACTCTACAACTACATCTACCAGTCAAAAGAATTGACTCAAGTAGTAGAAGCAATGACATATGGCAAAAATAACTTAAGAAACCACTTATTGGTAATGGTAAACTTGGCAATAAACGATTATCTCAAAAAGAAGCTAACAATTAAAAAAGGGAAAATAACTATCGAAAGAAAAAAATTATAAAGGAAAAGTCTCACTATCGGCAAGCAAACGAGAAGCACTCGTTACTGCTAAGGATGCTGAGATGCATTCATCTCTGACCATGAACAATGCTAACTCGAGAGAGCCCAACCAACTCGAAGACCGAGAAGCCTCGGAGCATAGGCAGAGAAAAAAAGATAAACAAAAATCTTTAGGTGACATCCACGCGGAGGTAGCCCAGCTAGGTCAACGGCGGTGGACTTAAGATCCCTGATCAAGTAGGTCAGGTACTCCATAGGGCCAGAATGTATAGGAAATCCACTCCTGTAGAGGTACGTGTGTTC
>JAUVZH010000365.1 GCA_030602675.1 Candidatus Heimdallarchaeota archaeon
ACAAAATTATCTGTTGAATTTAAAGACTTGCCTTTTTCTTGCTGCGGTTCTATTATGACTGAATCACAATCTGAAGAGCTTTGGCTTACAATCGCTGCTTATAATTTAGCATTAGCTGAAAAATATGGTGTTCAGAAAATAGTCTCTCTTTGTGGTGGATGTTCAGGAAACTTAAGAAAAGCAAACTTAATTTTACTCAAGAATCCTGAGAAAATGAAAAATACTAATCATCATTTAGCTAAAATTTCTCTTACTTTTTCTGGAAAAGTGGAAATTAAACACCTATCAGAATTTCTACGAGAAGAAGAGTTACAAAGTAAATACAAGAAACTTGTTTCTAAACAGAATTCAATTAATCTTAGTAAACTAACTGTTGCCACACAAGTTCCATGTCAAGTTATCCGTCCTGAAAAATATTCTCCATCTGCATCGATAGGTGCTTCATTGTTGATTGACTTATTAAAACTCACATCAATTAATGTTGTTCATTATCCATTTGAAACGTTTTGTTGTGGTTCAACTATGTTACAGTATGATGAAAGAATAGCTCATGATATTGCCAAGAAGAGAATTAACTCATTAATTAAGCATAAAGTCGATGCAATTACTATGGGTTGCGGAAATTGTAGTATGAATTATACAGTGCATCAAAGTGAATATACAGAAATCAAAATGGCAACATTATTTTTCACTGAAATTCTTGATTATGCATTAGGAACCTCTTATGATAGAATAGATGTGTTATTAAAAAATAAAAATGAAAAAGGATAACTTCCTCTTCTTATGCTTGACTAGAAATAACTGCAGGTTCCTCTTCTAACTCGGTTTTTTCCTTCGAAAATATTTTTACTTTAACAAAGATCCATGGCATAAGCAAGCCTACTATCAATGTCAGTAAGGAATATCTTACAAATCTCAATAAGAAATCAATTGAGTATTGTGCTTTAAATGCTAGTCCAGAAGTGTCAATTAGATCGAATATCGCTGATAATCCAAAATAAGCTCCAATTAATATAATTAATCCAACAACAGCTCTAAGAAGCTTAGACTGCCAATCAATGTTTTCATTTTTCATCTTAATCCATTTAGTTTCAATCCAAATCATTATTGGGAATAGAAACAAACCAGCAACAATATTGCCTGTATTTGATACATCACCTTCTGGCCATTCTGTATATAATCCAAGTAGAAAGGTAGTTAGAAAGATTATTATCGCATATGTTTCACCAACGATTATTTTTGTCTTGTTTGACCAAGTGTCAATCCACTTTAACAAAAATGGTACTCCAAAATAGAGTGCTGCTAAAACAGTTAGACCAATTAATAATCCAATAATTACATCGCCTATATAATGAACACCTAAATAGACTCTTGAAAGACAGATAAGTAGTACTAAAATCGGGATAACAATATACATCCAAATTTTTTTGAAATAAAATGTCATCCAACCATAGACTGTTGAGGATGTCTGTGCATGTCCTGAAGGTGTATTGAAATTTTCTTCATCAACCAATCGGATAGATTGATTTGGTCTTGGTTTTTTTATTAGAAGTTTCAAAAAAGTGTTAAGAAAGGATGAAGTAAAAAGAATGTAGAATCCAACTATTGCATCTTTCTTATTCAAAATCCAATATGCTATAGCTAATAAGACAATGTAGATTATTGCTTCACCAAAATAGGTTATTATTTTAAAGATGATTTCAAACCATTCAGGAAAAAAATTCTGTAACACTTCATTAATAGATTGATCAAAGAACCAGCCCAAGATTTACACCTTTAGATTTAATTTCGGTAATTGTTTATGGTCTGCTCTTTCAAAAGTTTTTTGTGAATTAATTTTTTCTTGAAATTTCATTTCTTGTTTAATTTTTCATACTCATCTAGAATTGTTTCAAGAATTAGGTCTGGATCTGATTGAATCTTAAATTTCCGTTTGAAATATTTGCATATATTATTGATATCTCGAAACAGTAGTTCTTTAGCATTTACATGATCTGCCATTTCAAATTGGGGGAAATCGATTAGAAGAAATCCTTGTTTTGGAGTGATAAGAACATTGTATTCTGATAAATCCCCATGAATGATTCCTCCTTTTACAAAGAGCTTGCGAGCTTCGGAAATTATTCCATTAAAAATCTTTAATGGTTTTTTTAGATTAATATAATTTACAAGCTCTGTTCCTTCGAAAAATTCCATGATAATTATATGCCTGTTACCATCAATGACTTTGGGTGCTTTTAACTTTATTTTATTCGCGATTTTTAATCCAGTTAATTCTCTTTCAGCTGACAATCTCGATTTGTATAACCAATTTATGTGTCCTCGTTGCCCCACATACCCTCTCAATCTTTTACTACGTTGAAAGCTTGGTCTACCTACTCGATGGATTTTTGCGACTAATGTTTTCTGCTTCTCATCATACGCCAAAAACACATCAGATTCCTTTCCTTTTCCAAGCTCTCTTCCTATTGCGACTATAGCATCTCTCTCAGAAAGTGCTCTAAAAGCAAGAACATCATATCCGTGATGCGTTAATCGATATCCAGTAAATTGCCTTTTCCATCTGGAAATGAGATCTCTACGATGCAAATTATCAAGATTATGTAACACCCTATCATGTCTAAGTTTACTAAATTCTACAATGGTTTCAACAGGAACATGCTCCGATGTACGCATGCCTACTTCTATAGCTTGTAAAGTTCTGAAATCATCCTTATCCAATTCAATTAAGTAATCAGCTGCTTTAGACATTGATATCCTCATTTTCTCTATTTTGCTCTTGACTTGCTTCATCAAATGCTCTTACTAATAATAAATTAATTTATTAGGTTTGTAAATCTGTCTGTGTTATTCTTTTTATAAAGAATAAGCTTATATCATTCAGTGTTTTTTTCATAAAATGATTATTAAAAAATTCACAGAAACTTTTATTTATTGTAATACTTAATTTGTACTTCGAATCCGCTCAGAGTTGAGGTAGTAAAATGTCCGAAGAAACCTTAGATGTAGATGGAGATCGTATTAACTTAGTAGCTAAAGCATTGTCCTCAAAAACAAGAATAAAGATACTTAAGCTGACTTCTGAAAAAGATATTGATGTCAGTCGTATTGCTGGTATGTTAGGTCAAACTGAAGCCAATATTAGTGCCCAAATCAAAATTCTTGAAACAGCTAAATTACTTGTATCTCGTTATGAACCTGGAATGCATGGTGTACGTAAAATTTGTAGTACAAAAATAGATACTGTGATTTTCAAGCTAAACTAACTGATCTTTTCTTTCATTTTCTCATTTTTCTTTCTTTATCTTTGTATTTTGAAAATGAATCAATGAATTATTTTGTTCTTTCCTTATGCCGCTTAATTGCTCCCTCAATAAATCCTCTAAATAATGGGTTTGGATTCCATGGCAAAGAAGTAAATTCTGGATGAAATTGTGATGCATGGAAGTAAAGATGATTTGGAAGTTCTAGAATTTCCATTCTACGACCATCTTCAGAAGCACCAGCAAAAACCAAACCATGTTTCTCAATTTTTTTAATATAATCAGGATTTACCTCAAATCTGTGTCTGTGTCTTTCTACAATCTCATCTTTTCCATAGAGCTCATGAGTTCTCGTTCCTTTTTTA
>JAUVZH010000120.1 GCA_030602675.1 Candidatus Heimdallarchaeota archaeon
ATAGAAACAATTAATCCTTTAATGCTATTATATTTCCAATTAGTTGCTAGCATAACTACTGAGGCGACCATAAATGCAATAAAGATTGCAAAAAGAATCATATCGTTTTCAATCTTCTTCTTCGGTCTTTCAGCGGTCAAAGTTCTTATTTCAGTCTCTTCGCGTTTTTCATAGAATCTCATTACAACTATAAACATGGTAAATAGTACTAGTGGTATGAAGAGTCCATAGTCAACAATAAATGCATTGTTTCTTTCTAATGCAATCCATGTGAAGTTATAGGTAAATGAATAGGAGAAAATAATTATACTTACGAGCATCGGTGCAATAACACCAAAGAATTTACCCATACTGAATTCTTCTGTAAAGAAGAGTACAATTGATAATATTGCTACGATTAGAAACAATATGAAACAAGTCAACGTAAATAGATTAGAGGTTGGCATTCCTTCTGGTCTGATAAATGGTCCAACTGCACACAACAAAGACGTAACAATGCTGTAACCTAAACGTATTCCAAAATTGTCTTTGTGTTTAATAGTAACTGCTGAAACAATTATGCCCCATAAGAGCCAAATTCCTGAAACAATATTAACAACGTAATTTACTTTTACAAATCCTTGATCAAATAACATAAATGATGTTAGGATAAGCAATGTTAATGCTGAAAACAAGTTTGTAACTAGTGTCTCTGTTGCTTTTCTTTCAAAGAATAATAAGGCATAGAAGAAGATACAATAAGCACCGAAAATAGCAGTTATCGCAATAGTATTCTCTAAAATACCTCCAATAACACATAGCGATATGAATGGAATAGGTATTAGGTATTTGGCATTATCTTTTTGCAACCAAATAAATGCAACTGTACCAAGTGCAATTACTCCATAGATTAAAGCTGATACCCAAGATTCATTAAATGCATTATAGGCTTCAAATACAATGTATAGTAAATGAATAATTGTTAATGCAATGACTTGGTGTGCTATTTTGTGGACAACAAATCTACCTTGCTTTTCTGCTTCTTCAAATTGTGAGCTTTGTTCCTCTTTTACTGAAACGTTTTTTGCTTTACTCAAGTACTTTAACCTCCTTTATTTTCCAATCGAAAAACGCTGAGACGTTGATCACTATGAAAATCACAAAAATAATTAGAGCTTCATAAGGAAACTCTTCGAGACTGCCAGTCAGTAGAAAGATGCTGATTACTATTGCATTGACAATCAATGAGACAATAGAATACATCCTCCATTCTTTAATGTGAGGAATTATGATAGGCAAGTTTACTATCAGAGATGTTACTAGAAGCAAGATTATTCCTGAGAAAGCATACCATGCATTTAGTGTTCCAAGCAAACCTAAGAGAATTATATTTATTCCTGAAATGATTGACCAAATTGCATACAATGCTGTAGATTCTATGAATACATTTGATATGAAAATGCTAACTATAGTTAATAGTAGAAATGATATTCCTAGAATATAGTATAAAACATCTTGCGCTATTCTTGTGGGATTGTTCAAAGTTAGTAATAGAATTGCTTGAAGTTCAGCGAAGATAAATGATACAATCGCACTTGCAACATTGAAGTGTTTTTTCATGATTTTTAGCACACTTAATATTCCAAATATGAAATATGAAGCAAAGAAGAGTGCCGTTGTCACTATTGTATCATTGACAGCTATTGTGAAGACAGATATTGCTCCGACAAATATTTGTCCGACAATCCATATGTAATACTGATTAGACCTGATCTCAAGATACTCTTCTTGAATAAATCTATAGTAAAATGAAACTCCTAAGATTGTAAGACAACTTATGAAGATTTCAAACGGATAGATTCTAGACCAAGCTGGTTCTGTTTGAAAAATAGCATATGGATATGCTAACACAAATAAAGCAATAGATGGAAAGAGCAGTGACATAACTGTTAAGGACCTTCTTATTGGGAGAGGAATCTTATCTTTGCTAAATCGAACTACTAATACAACCATTATTGGTATTAGCATTAATGGTATAAATTCCAATCCAATTTGTGCACTTATTTTTGGTATCATTATTAGGAACGGTGTAACTGACATTGTTACAACTGATCCCCACCATTTTCTGAAGAAAATTGCAACTAAAGCTGCAAAGACTATTGGTAGTGTAAATCCAAATAAGCTGCCAACACTTCCAAGGCTTGAAGTACCGGATCCACCAACTTCCCAGAGAATATCAATCGCTGTAAATATTATTGCAGGAATAAATCCTGTTAGCATTAACATTTCTGAATTATTTAATATACCAAGTCCAATAGAAGCTAAACATATTCCGTAGCTAATTAATAAGAAAACATATTTTGGAACGCCAAGACTTTGATAGGCTGCTAAGCCTATAAATCCTCCAACAAATAGCACAATAAATCCGATAAAGATAATTACCGACGTTATTTGAGGTACAGGCATTCTTCTTTCTTCAGTAACTCTACTATCTTTTACACGTTCAATGGTATCTCCTGGTTTGTAATCGACTTCTTTCTCTTTCTCAGCAAGTTTCTTTTTTGTACGCCATCGTAATCCCGAGGTTATCAACTGACCAATAAGTAAAATTACGAAACCTATAATATAAATGACAACTAGCTGGTAAACTTTGGAATCTAAAGTAACTACTACATAATAGATTACAACTGTAATACCGATGCTAAGTAGAATAATAGCCAGATAGAAGAACCAATAATTTAAGAGATTCTTCTCAATATTTGACCAAACAGTTGGTTGTTTTATACCCGGTTCTACTAACATTGCTTCAACCCTAGGTTTTCCAACAGGAGCTACTGCAGGAGTAACTTTTACCTCCTTTGGTCTTCTAGCAGGTATTGGTACATCTAAAGTTTTTGCTAGAGCATTTCGTTTTGCATTAATTCTGTTAATGAATTGATTTAATAGAACAACTATATTATTCGCAAGTTCCAATTCATCATCAACTAATTCCTTTTGAATGGAATCTTTGAAATTACTGAAAATTAATGCCAAATTATTTAATCTATTAGCTAAATCATTAAGTTCATCAAGTGGTGTTGCATGAAGTGGTGAGCCACATTCTTTGCAGAAACGAACATTGGGAACTGAAGCTCCACAACTTGTGCAATTTATTCTGTCTCCTTCTGTAGTTTCTGTCTTTGCGGTCTTTTTTGATGGTTTTTTTGACAATTGTTTGTGTTTTGTTTCAAAGCGACTATGTATAATAGAAAATTCTTCTCTAAAAGCAAGAAGAAGTTTTTCAGAATTAATTGATAATTTATCAAGGACTTTTCCTCTTAATTGGTTAGTTAAATCCTTAATTTCATTTAGTCTTTCAAGTTGATCTTTTACTTCATCTAGTTCCGTTGCACCAAGAATAGCACCGCACTTTGGACAAAAACGACCTTTAGCAACCAAAGCTCCACATGATTGACATTTAATTTGTTCATCTGTAGACAATAAAATACCCCCAACACCCATAATAAAATCTGCGGGTAGTTAATTAATGATAATAACTTCAATATTAATACCTTTTCCAAATAATTAATAAAACAATAGCTATTTTCCATTACTTTAGATAATGAAATAATAGGGATAAATTTTACAATAAAAAAGGTTAGAAAAATGTCAGAATCAACTATTGAAAAAGATGATTGGAATACTATTTTAGGCGAACTCGATGAAATTGTACGTGAAATTGATCGATTAGCGTCTATGGCGATGGGTGATAGGACTGCTTTTGAAGGAGAAGACTTTCCTGCTTTAATCCATTTCATCGGGGAACTAAAAAAAGAGAAGAAGAGTCAATCTTGGGAAAAGATAGAGAATTTTGCACAGTCTGCTAAAGAAAATTTGAAGTTTCTTGAAGAAACCCAACAAATAAAGATGCAAGGAAAGAGAATTGATAGATCTTTTATTGGAGTTTTACCGAAAAACACTGATCAAATTGGAAAAAATGCTCTTCTTACACTTAATGATGTACCTATTATTTTACGAACAATAAATGAATCTGTTGAAGCTATGCTTATAGATATGAAGCTTAAATTGGGTTTTCCGATTGTGAAGTTTGAAAAGGAAATTCTTAATATTAAACATCAAATAGATCTTTTAGAGGAAAAAATTAGAACCCATTCCAAAACAAAGAAAGGTTTAGTTAGTAGAGATGAGCAAGTTATTTATACACAAGCATATCGTGAGAAATATCATGAAATTATAGAAAAAGCTGAAAACTACATAACTCGAGGGTTCAAAACACATTCAAAAGCTTTTGAAGATGTTTATGATCGTTTCCAAACTAAGCTAAATAATTATCGTGCTAGTCCTGCTTTTGATGATTTCATAAAAGAAAACTGTTCAAAAGTCAATGAAACAATAGATAATTGGCCAAAAGATGGTTTCAAAGCATTTACAAAAGCATTGAAATTTATTCGAAAAATTGACGATAGACTTAGTGATACTAGACAAACATATATACAACAGATAAAAGCTGAATTAGATAAAGATGTTAGTGAATTAATCTCGAATATCGAGAAATTGTACAAATTAGAGATACATATGGACTCTACTAGTTTTACAAGAATGAAAGAATCTTCTGAAAAGGTTGTTTCTGCAGCTAAATTTCTTGCCAGAACAGTGGATGTAGTTGCAGAAGATCCATATGAGAAGCTTGTCAATGATGAGAAAATTATACGAGAAGCAACAGCAATGGCCACATCCGCATTTGAGGGTACTTATGGTAGTATTGAAGAGAAATTAAACGAGTTTATAAAACAAGTACCTCCAAGTAAGAGTACAAAGAAAATCCTTGATGAGATTGCTGAAACAAAGGGGAATTGTTTAGATCCAAATAGCCTTGTTGATGTAGTTAATGCTTTTCCAGGACTACTAGATTATAGAAAAAATATCGATTTGCTTCTCAAGGAAATTGCTACTGATATTGTAACAACCCAAGATAAATTTGTAAAGAAAATCAAGAATATCAACAAGATATTAGGACAAACTGATGCTATAGATGTCCCATCTGATGATTCATTAGTAAAGATAAGCTCAGTTAATCTTGATGATTTTGGACCACTTAAAACTGTAGAAGGGATACTTAAGGGAAGTTTAGCTCAAGCTGCAAAAGCGATTTCAGAATTAGAAGGGAAATTTTCAGAAGGACTTGGCGTTAGTATTAACCCAAATCTAGAAGGTAAAATTGCTAGATACATTAGACCTTCTTACAAACCTACTGTAAAACAAGCAAATAAAGCAATGAATGATTTAGAGAAATTCGCAATTAACTTAGCTAAAGACACTGGAATAGCTATAAATGAATATGTCAAGGATTTGAAAAAATTCAAGGTAAAATCAGAAGCATTAACTGCTTTACAGAAGCTTCTGAAATCAATAAGTAAGGATGCTACTAGTGGTAAAATAACACTAACAGTAATAACAACAAGATTAGAACAAGCTATTAAGGAATACTCCAAATTGCTTGATGGAATTCTCACAGAACATACCAACGATTTAACTCTTATAATGAAAGATATGAATAAAGTTCACATAGGACAAGGCATGGAGCTAGCCAATTTTGGTTTGAAGCATGATGAATTAATCAGCAACATTTCCTTAGAGTCAGTAATGGAACAGAAAGGAAAGGAAGAGCCAGAATTAGTTTGCAAGAAGTGTAATAGCAAAATCGTTTGGCAACAAGGAGAATATAATGAAATGCTTGGATTAGATGTTCTTAAAGTTAGATGTGAAAAAGGTCACGAAGATACTATCATCGGATTCGGTGATGAAGAAGAGGAAGAAGAAGTTTTGGAAATCAAATGTTCAAAGTGTGGTTCAGAAAGCCTTGTTCCAACAAAAATTGATTTGTTTACCAAAGAAAATCTCATTGTTTTCGCAGCATGTCCAAAGAAGCACGAATCTGAATTCATTATTAAGAAAAATTAAAAACAAGAAGAGCTATAAGGAACAGATAATTAGTAAATTGCAAGAAGGCTGAAGTTTAAATAAAATTGCTGTGGAGAATTATATAATTCTCTACTCAGGGATCTTGTTGAAAAATGACTGACTATAAAAGAGATCCAATACGCTCTCAAGCTCGTCGCGATATTCTCAAAGCAATTGGGGATAATGATATTGTAAACAAATTTGAGATAGTTAAACTAACAGATCTAAGCCCATTAACAATTAATTCTATTTTGAGAGAGTTTAGAAATTATAAAATCATAACTTGTCATGCTGGTGGGATGTATGCTCTTTCTGGAGAAGGAAGAGAAGTTTATATTCAATTGTTAAGTGACAAAAAATATCGGAAGAAAGAATATGAACGCAGAATGAAGAGCATGTGGCAAGAAGAAGAAAATACAAAAAACACTAGATCAATAATCATTGATGATGATGATTCTTCTGACGAAAAAGAAAAATAATAAATATGATTCTAATTTTTACTATCATTTGCATTATTTCTTACAAGATCATATTGATGTTGCCATGAACCAAAAATAACGCCATCATTTGACCACTTTCTAATGGTCTTCAAAATTTCCGGAGCTATTGGTGATGGCTTTGAATTGAAATATTTTGTTCCAGGTAATGGTATAAGATAATGCATGTGAATTTTGCAATTTTTAGCGATAAGTTGCTTGCAAAGATCTATTGTTTCGTATTGATCTTCGATGGTCGCTTCTGGGAATCCTAAGATAAAATCAATGTTCATAACGAAACCGAAATCATTTGCTAAATCTACAGCATTGATAACTTGCTCAACTGTGTGACCTCTTTTAATTATTTTCAAAATTTTTGTACTGCCAGATTGTGCACCCATAGTTAAATTATCATTATCACAGTATTCCTTGGTAAGATTCAAAGTATCCTCTGTTACAGATTCAGGACGAACTTCTGAGGGAAATGTTCCAAAATATATTCTACGTCTTTTTTTCGCTTTAAGTTTCTTCAAACCAGAAAGCAATTTTTTGATATAGTCAACATTTGGTTCAGAAGATTTTTTAGAACCATAACCAAAAGCATTTGGTGTAATGAAACGAAAGTCCCAAGTTTCTCTTTTACTGAGGAGAAATTTTCCCCATTTGATTATATTTTTTGGACTTCTATAACGTATTGTCTTTCCGAATAGAGAAGGTACTTGACAATAAGTGCACCCAAATTTGCAACCTCGAGTTATCTCGAGAGCAGAATAAAGTTCATGACTTGGAGCAAAAGGAGGATACTCATCCAGAACAATAAGTTCATTTTTTGGTCGTATAACAACTTCTCTTTCATTATTTAGAAAGGCAATTCCTTTAAGATGTGTAATCAAATCATGGTTTTTTAATGCTAAAACCAATTCAGGAAAAGATTTTTCTCCCTCTCCTATAACAACTGCATCGCAACCATTATTCAGAAGCTCACCAGGAAGAGCAGATGGATGAGGACCACCAGCGATAATAAATAGTCTGTTTCTTTTTGGATGAGAATTTAGTATAGTAAGTAGTTGATGAATATCACTCATTTGAAAACTGTGAACTGATATTCCGACAATTAAATTACTAAATTGTTC
>JAUVZH010000362.1 GCA_030602675.1 Candidatus Heimdallarchaeota archaeon
TCACTTGTTATTTTCATCGCATTACCAATCTTGTCAATGCTATTCTCAATTCTTAGGTTCAGAAAAATGGATATTTGAAAAGCAAACCTTTTTCTTCTACAACGTCAAATATGAATTATTGAGAGGGTTTTGATATGAGAAAGAAAAAAACCATGTTTTATATAACTCTAACAATTTTAGTAATGGTTGTATCTCAAATACAAAATGTACCAAAAATGAGCGTTTCAGCAAATATTCTAAACTCAGCTGAATATGACTAGCATCTGCCAAAAATTGATGCAATTGAAGCTTGGAAAATAACAAATGGTTCATCTGACATAACTATAGCAGTTATTGATTCAGGAATTAATTTTAGTCATTCCGAATTAATTCATGCACAATGGATTAATGACGATGAAGATGGAACCAATGGCATAGATGATGATGCTAACGGTTATATCGATGATAGATGGGGATGGGATTTCGTAAATAAAAGCGGTCAATTACCTGATAATATCCCTGGTCCTGAACCAAGTGACCCTATCCATTGGCACGCTACTTTTATAGCTGGATTAATAGCTGCCGCAGTTAATGGTGAAGGAATAGCTGGTATAGCTCCTAATGTCTCAATCATGGACTTGCGAGTTCTGAAAGAAGATAATTATGCTGGTACCACCTATGAGGAATTAGGTGACGCTATAAGTTATGCTGTTGATAATGGTGCAGACATCATAAGTATGAGCCTACAGTACTACCCAAATGTAACTGATTATTATGATGATATTCAGTTGCTGCAGCGAATGATGTTTCAATTGTTTCAATAACTGGAAATACTTTGGTAAGTTCAGGTGGTGGTCAATATTACCAATCATTCCCAGGTGGGTATGATGAAGTGATTTCTGTTGGTGCAACAAATTATTACGATGATAAAGCAGATTATAGCAACTATGGTCCTTGGACAGAACTTGTAGCTCCAGTTGGCGATCAAGTATTTGATGTAATCGAACATGTAATTCATAGTACTCACTTAAATGGAACAGATTATGTCTATGGGCTTGGAACATCCTTTGCTTGCCCTCAAGTTTCTGCAGCTATAGTATTAATGAAATCAGTAAACTCCACCTTGACTTCAAGTGAAATTAGAGAAATATTGCAATATACTGCAACTGATCTTGGAGCTAATGGAAAGGATGATTACTTTGGATACGGAATGCTAAATGTTACTGGTGCTGTTGTAGAATCTATCCAAAGAGGAAGTCATATTATTCCACAAGACCCTACTCCCACCCCCACTCCAACTCCTACTCCAACAAATACAACAACTACTACAGATACTACTCCAGGTTTTAGTACAATAATTACCATTGGAGCACTAGTTTCATTAGTAGCAATAGTTCATCTAATTAGAAAAAAGAGATAGATTAACATCTTTTTTTTTCTGATTTTCAAGAGTAGTCTATAGTTTTATGTTTAAACCATTCTTGATTTATTTCTGTGTTTTTTATGAAAGAGATCAAGTTTAATGGATCATATTATGATATAGGATACAACAACGGCAAGTATCTTATTCCAGAGAAAAAGAACGGCTTTCCTCCTAAATTTTCCCAAGAAAATCTAGAAAAATCAAAGGCTTATGAGAAGGAACTGCAAAAGTTCACACCCGATTTACTTGAGGAAATTCGAGGAGTTGCTGATGGGTGTGGTGTAGACTTTCAAGAAATTCTTGCTTTCGAGTTTACTCCTTATAGATTGAAGCCGCAATGCTTAGTTTTCGCTATCACAGGTGAACATACCAAGTCGGATAATCCTCTCCTTGTGAGAAATCATGAGTGGTTAGAAGAGGATAGCAAGAATTTATGTGTTCTAACAATCAAACCAAACAAGAAATTAGCTAGCTATGGTTTTACTTTTAGTTGGTCCTTAACCTCTCGATATGGAGGAATTAATGAGGCAGGATTGGCAATATCTGGTTCTACAGCATCATTCCAATACACTAGTCCAGGTATAATGTTGAATGCAGCTATGAGATGGATTCTAGATAACTGCAAAACATCTGAAGAAGCTGTGGAATTCTTAAAAGAAATACCTAAAGTTTGGGGAATGAATTATTTGATCATTGATAGTAATGAAACTATTGCAAAGCTTGAGACACACAAAGAAAAAACTCTAGTCACCTATCCAAAAGATTTCGATCTGATAACAATGACATACGAATCAGCTGAGATGAGGAAATTGAATCCAAATGAATCAGAAAATAAGCTCGAATTATTTGATATTAGGAGGAAATTCTTAGATAATTGGTTCACTGAAAATAAGGGTTCAATAACAGAAGAATCTATCTATGAAATTTTAAGAGATTGTGAAAACAAACTACACTATCATAACAAAGCTCCAGATGGAACCTATGGAACTTGCTGGTCTTATATTCTTTCTCCAAAATCAAATAAAGCATTGATTAGTTTAGGTCCTCCTTGTAAGAATGAGTTTTCTCCATATACAATTGATTTTAATTTCTAATCTAGTCTTGTTGATAAATATTTTTCCTTTGATTTAAGGGTGAAATAGAAAAGTAAAATGATGATGAGCATAAAGGAGAAAGAAAAACTTATCCCTTTAGCTCATCAAGCGGTAGATGGATGGCAAATTCGCAAACGTCGTCCCCTTGAGGAGGGATTTCAGTATTGCAATCATAACATTATTCATTGAATCACCCTCCCAGACTTATCTCTTAATTCCATTACAGACTTTCATTATTTTAACGGCTAACCGCATGTACTGTAAAGCCTTCTTATATTCTGGAGAACAAGATTCAATTAAATCACTAGCTTTATCCTTCATCTTCATTGCGTCTTTAGGTTCTTCATACCTTCTTTGAATACTTTCATACTCTAAGAATAGAGCCCTTAGTTCCTTTGTGTATTCATTACCTACCGCAAAGGTTGATCGTAATTTTGAACAGGTCTCATTTATTGACATAAAATCACACCAGGATTTGATTACTGAAATCCTATGCCATCCCAAACATATTATTGTGATACAATGCATATTTCTCACTAGCTTTAAAAAAGCTTCTCAAAACTCTGAGATGATTTTCTGATAATAATGTAATTACTTATAAGGTTGGGATACGATAATTATGTAGATATTTGGGAATTTTTCAAAAGAAATCCCATATTTTGGTATGGTTTTTGTTTGAGCTCTAAAGTGAACAAGCAAATAGCGAAAAGCTAACACTGCAGATGGTATCAGTTCTCAAGTTTTGGTATAATGAAGTAAAATAGGTGATCTAAACAATTAAGATAAAGAATAGCTGCTCATCTAGAGTAGCTTTTACTAACTCTTTTGCTAAGGTGATGTGTTGTTATGAGTTATAAGTTTGTAAAAGGAATGATTGAAGCTTTAGGTTTCAAAAATGTACTCAAGGTAGATTTTAGTCCTAAAAAAACATGCAATTTTGATTGTGTCTATTGTGGTGTTGGACGAACATCCATTTGGTTAAATGAAAGAAGTGAATTCTATCCAGCAGAAGAGGTATTTTTTGAAATTGATAATTATATTGAAAACAATGGTGAAATAAGATATGCAATGTTAACCGGAAGTGGTGAACCAGCTTTATACAAAGGTTTTGGTGAACTGGTTACCAAAATCAAGCATAAATATCCCAATTTGAAAATCATGGCTTAC
>JAUVZH010000042.1 GCA_030602675.1 Candidatus Heimdallarchaeota archaeon
TGGATTTAACGCTAAAGCTCTAGCAATTCCTACACGTTGCTTCTGACCACCTGAAAATTCGTGTGGAAATCGGAATGCATGATGAATCATCAAACCTGTTTTTTCCATCAATTCAATGGTTCTAATTTTCAGCTCGTCCCCTGAAGCTACGTTGTGAATGATTAACGGTTCTGCGATAATATCAAAAGCGGTCATTCTTGGATTCAATGAAGCTGAGGGATCCTGAAAGACAATTTGCATTTGTCTTCTCATCTCTCGAAGTTCTTTCTTCTCTAATGCAATTAAATCAACCATTTCTTCGTTTTCATTTCTAAAGAAAATATGCCCTGCTGTTGGTTTCAAAAGAAGTAGGATAGCTCTTGCTGCTGTGGATTTACCACAACCGGATTCACCTACAATACCAACAGTTTCACCTTTTCTTACATTAAAAGAAATACCATCAACTGCTTTTAAGTAGATCGGAGTTCTATTAAAAATTAATCCTCCACCTGCTACAAGAAAATGTTTTTTCAAGTTTCGAATTGCAACTAGTAAATCTGGATCGTCAGAGATCTCATAGACTTCTGCTTCTTCTTCAACCTTAGGAGGTCTATAAAGGCCTACTCTTTGCTTTACACGGTCCCAGAATGAAAATTCACTCATTTTAATCACTCTTTCAAATACTGAACTACATTATGTTTTTTAACTATTTATTAAGTTTAACATGTGACACTAGTATTGGGTTATTTGTCTACAGATATTGTTAAACAACAAAGGTTCACAAAAATAGTTTATAACAATTCCGTTGATTGTGTTTTTTCCTTTTTATTAGATATATTGAAGGTTTTTAACTGCAATTCATAAATTATATAATCATAAAGATGCTATTCAACTATGTGGAAGAAGAAAACCTTTTCCAAAGAAGAACTATAGTTGTTTATCAATGTTTAAATCATAGTTTGTGTTAATTTGTTATAGAGGAGAAATCGAATACTTTGTCGCGAAATACCATAAATGATATGGCGTTAGCCCGAGAAACACAATTAATGTTTACTTATACAGTAGGATTTAGTCCTATAGGTAATGAGCTAAATCGGTGGAAAGGAGAAATAGTCGTAAAAACACCTCAAGGAGAAAGAAAGATTCCAGTTGAAGTGTTTGTACCATTAAAATATCCACAGTACCCACCTAAAGTAATTGTCTTGGAAAAAAACATTCAACATCCAAATATTGAGCGTAATGGAAATGTATTGCTAAATATTACCCATGAATGGAAACCAGATGTACATGTTTACCAAATTGTTCATGCATTGCAAAAATTGTTTGAAAAAGTACCGCCAAAATTCCCAGGAACTGGAAAAATACCCAAACAAAAAGCAACCGTTCAAGCAAAGGAAATGGTTATCACAAAGAATCAACAACAAGTCGAGGATGTTAATCAAACAATAACAGCTCTTCAAGAAAAAATAAGAGAAAGAGATGAAGAGTTGAGAAAATTAAGAGCTGAGTTAGTAACAGGTTCCAATGAAAGAATATCAAGAATAGATAATCTTGATATGGTTCTTCCAAAAGACAAAGAAAGAAGCAGTAAATTGATGTTACAAGCTAAGAACGTTGCGTTAGCAGATCTTCTCTCAACACTCGATGAGAAATTCAAAGATGGTGAAATTAGCCCAGTAGATTTTGCTAAATTATACAGAAAATATACTAAAGAATTGTATATTGTTCATAAAGAATTAGAATCATGATAAATTAGAGGTAAAAAAAATGTCATATTCGTCAAAAAACAAATCCCAACTTGAATTAGAGGCTGAATTATTCTCTTGTATTGCTACAATTGATAATCTAAGCCATAGTTTTACTGATGGGATATTAGATCCCGGAATGTATCGAAGACAATTAAGAGCTTTGATTAGAGATGCTTTCAAGGCACGTTTTCAATTACAGAAAAAGGGTTTTGATCTTGATAGCTTTCTAAATCGGGAAAAAGTAGTTGAAAAATATCCATATGGTGCAGAGAAACTTCGTTTTGCTGAAGGAGTAGCACCAATACCAATTGATGAATCTGTTGAAACTGTAGCAATGCCATTCAGTCAAATGAAAAATCTTCCAGCTAAGAGTGCAGATTTTGTTGCAGGTGCTATAGAGCTTATTGATTTGTTAAGATTAGGTTCAGTTGCACGCATAGAACTTATAGTACCAAATCTTGATGAAATGGAAGATATATTAGCTGATTATCCAGGCTTTGGCAGTGATTCAGAAACAGTCAAGGAAATTATCAATTGGAAAGAAATGTTAGCTGTCAAACCTCCCGATGAAGTTTTAGAAGAAGGTTTAATCAAGCGATTGGAATTTGAAACTGTGAGATGGTTAAACAGCTTTAGAAGATCGTTAAGAAATCAATAGGTGTAATTGGAATATTTCTACTAAAAATGTTTGACTTAATCCAAAAAAAGATTAGAGGTAAGAGTAATGCGAGGAAATCCAGTAGCATATCGAAATCTGTTTAGGCATCTACGAGAGATTCTAAACTATATTGAGATTGCACTGGATACTGATTTTATTTTAGAAGAGCTAGATGCAGCATTATACGAATGTGAAAGTACATTTGGTAAAAGGCACCAATTTGCTGTTCAAATAAGAAATCAAATGAAGTATCTATATAATAAATACATAGACAAGAAAGCTTTGCCTCTTGAGGAAAAAGATGAGAAAAAGCTAAAACAAAAAATCCAAGATTGGATGAAGAAATACTATAAAAAAGTTCCACTGTAGAAAGGAGAAATTAATTCGAAACGTTATAATTATTATTCGTACTAAAAAATCCTAGTGAGGTAAGAATAGTCATGGGTTTAAGAGATATCGAGAAGAAAATTAGAGTAAAATCGGCATACAAAGCAAAAGAAGCAGAATTAATGATAGTAGATCTAGAAAGAATGCTTGAAAACATTCGAGAACTTAGAGGTCAGCTAAAGAAATTTGAGAAGAAATGGAAGAAAGATGTCGAGAAAAATGAAGTTTCATATAAAAAACTTGTAGAACTAAGACAAGAATTAGGCTTACCTGAAGAAATGGGGATATATGAATGGAAGGAAAGTGCTTCATTCTGGGATAGAATTGGAGGAGGAGATTTCTTTGAAAGGCTTGCTGTCGAAATTCTTGAAAAAGCTAAAGATACTCAAGAATATACTGGCGGACTCATGACATTGGGTGAAGTAGTGTTACTAGTCAATAAGGATCGACCAGGAAAAATAATAGCATCAAAAGATGTTGTGAAAGCCGTTGAAAACCTCGTTGAAGCAAAATTGATACCCAAATTAAAAGAACTCAAGAGCGGAGTAATTATCGTAGAATTTATTCCTGCAAACCTTTCAGATGATCAGGAAGAGGTTTTATCATTATCAACCAGAAAGGGTTGGATTTCTCTTGAAGAATTATTGCTAAAAACTCGATGGACTCAAGAAAGATGTGAAAGGGTTCTGGAATCAATGAGAGATACTGGAATCGCACGAGTTGATGCCAGTTATGCTGAAGGTAAGAAATATTACTTCCCCGGTTTAGGTGGAAGATAATATTTTATTTTTTCTTAGAAAATTTATCTTAAACTAGAAATTTTGAAATTAACAGCTGAAATCTTTGCTAAGCTGAGAAATAAAAGCAAAGAAGAATGAGCGAAAATCGACTATTCTTCTTCAGTTTCTTCAAATGATAGATCTTCATCCTCAAAATTAATTGTTGTAAATATAATTGATTCCGGTTTCTTTTGCTTCTTTTTCTTCTTTTTAGGTGGTTTAGATTCTACAGGTTTCATACCTATTGTCTCAGCATCTTTATCAAGTTGCTTTTTGAAATCCCAACCTTCCATAACAGATGCAAAAACAACAAAACCAATAATAGCTGCAACTGCAAGTGCACAAACACCTATTTTCCAAGGCATTTTATAGTCTTCCAGTCGACCAGCTGCTTGCATTTCTTCTAACCACGCATAGTAAGACATTTTTGGATCTCCATGGCTTGTAAACAATCCAGCAGTTGCATGTGCCTCAAGATAAGGACTGAAAATCATCCCTAAGTAACCAGGAGGATAATCAAAAACTGTGTACCAACAAACAAACTCAAGCCGATTTTCGTAGAGCTCAATGACATCAAATAGATATCTCACAAAATTTGCTTGATAATATTCAGAACCACCAGCACGACTATCAGATATAGTATAAGCATTTGTAATGGCAAAATTCTTATCTGTCATATTTACAAATGTAGAAAATCTTCCAATAACTTCTGTTTGGTTTAAAGAAACTAATAATCCAAAATCATTGGTAAAGATTCTTGTAGAAAGACCAAAGAAATCACAGGTGTCATTGAATAAATTAACAATTGCTTCTATATTTTTTATATCAGAAGTTGGTTGATAACGAAAGACAGTGAAAATTTTTACACTTGGATATTTTGCATGAACGTAATCATACATTTGCTCACAGAGGTCAACATAATCAACTAGCATAACAGTATTTGTAAGATTTTTAGTTTCATAATCATAATAGGTTTCAAAGAAACCATTAATTTCACTGCCAAAACTAATGTAATCTAAATCAATTTTTTCCATAATACTATCAGTCATGTTCTTTAGATCTTCAACAATTACTGTGTCATTAAAGCGTAGAAGACCAGGAGTGAGAGAAGTATATCTTGTGAAGTCGTATGTTATAGGTAATGCAGTAGTATTTCCGCTGATAACACCCATTGATAACGAAGATTCAATCTGAGGATAATTCTTAAGATAGATTTCACCCCATTCAATAAGTTGAGTGTCAGTTAAATCTAGGTAATCCCAACGATATTCTCTATGCTCTATTTGACAACCGATTTCTAAGGCCTTGGTATAACCAATATTAGTTAATTCAGTTGCACCGACTAATCCGTTAATCCAAGAAAATCCTATCTTAACATTTTCGCCATAAGCTTCTGTATTAGTATATCCTAGATAAGGAGTAGCAATTAAGGGGATAGCAAAGGTTGATAGAACCACAATTAGCATTAATTTTGTTCTCATAATCAATCAACTTCTCCTTTTCTTGGAACTTGACTTTTTAGATTTGGAATAAGATCGCTTCTTTGATGTTGTAGGTTGAGAAGATTTCTTCTTTGTTATAGTAATTGAGCCTACTTCTTTCGATTTCTTCTTTGTTTTAGTAGATTTTAATTCGAGATCGATTCCTTCAGGCCTTATTCTTGTTGCTTCTTTCATTCGAACAACTGATGCAGTAATTACGAAAATACCGAATACAATGAACATTTTGAGTAGATCTTGAGTAATATAGACTCTAAACAAAATCAGGTCATAAGCAATACCTAAAGCACCACCAGCAAACATCTGATTCCAAATACCAGATCGATCATCAAGAAGATCATAATCTGCTTTAGCAGTTATCATAATAAAAATGGCAATTGCAACTAGAAAAGGTAGTGTAGCAATAAAGAAGATTGAACCAAGGAAAGCTTCAATAATCGAGTTTACACTCATAGCAAATGAAAAACCAGTAATGATATAAAGAATGGATAATCGCATTAAACCTAGATGTGGACCATCAGTAGGATTTTGATCAATATATTTCTCAAGGTTACGCTTATAGACAACAGCTATGAGAATAAAGAAAGTACCAATTGCAATGTATTTGAATACATTAATAATCCAATCGTATCGAAAACGCATCAAATCAAAAGCCATGCCAAATACGAAACCAACTAGAAGAATCGAATAGCTCTTAGCACCAACAGAGAATTCTCCGCCAACTTTGCCAATGACCCTAGCACAAATATAGCCACTAATAATAAGGATAATGAAAGCAGCAATTAAATATTGAACATTAAAGAAAAAAGCCATAATTTCTGAAAAAGTGATGGCCATAATTGCTCCACCAATTAAAAGCCAAATAACACCGCCATTAGATCGTCTCAATTTTTTCAATTCCTGTTATAGTTTGTAAAAATCATTGAACAATAGAAAAGAGAATAATGATGCTAATATACCATTAAGCTCTTCTTATTGCAAGAATTCTTATTGCTATATATTAATATCTACTTCATCAAAGTTATTTGAATTATTTTATTCTTTCCATTATTTTAACAACTAGTTTATTAGAGAGAAGAAAAAAGAAGTAAGAAAATGAACAAAGTTCTAAAAGAAATTAATTCTATTGTTGTAAGTCTATCTCCTTATCTAAGGATTGCTCTAGACCCTTTTGCAATCGAAATATTAATTCAGTTGCTTCAGCAAAAGTAAGCTTGATAGCATTAACTTGATTTGGTTCTCCATATTTAGTCATAACTAATCTAATAGCACCACTTGTAAGCCAGCGACCATCTTTCAAATAAGGATCCTCAACATAAACTTGCATACCATTAGATCGCTTTTTATTATAAAAATGTATGATGTCACATATTCTCTTACTATTATTTTGATAGTTATTAGTCGTTTCACCAGTTGCCATAAATATCAGCTCGAAGGAATTTCCTCAATAGATATCAAGCTAGTTTTGTATAAAAAGACCCAAATTTAAAAGAAAAAGGAGTAGAGGTTACCGAAACTAATGGAAAAGAAATGGTGCTGCGGACGAGATTCGAACTCGCGCGTGCTTACACACAATAGCTTTCCGGGTGTGGATCTCTTGGGAGAATCCAAAAGTTCCAGGCTATCGCCCTACCAAGCTAGGCCACCGCAGCATTTTTGGATACTTATTTTTCGTTTCTCTTTCTTTTTTAGTTTTCCTCTAAGAACGATTTTAAGGAAATTTCGATATTATTTATTAGCTTTTAATACCCAGAAACCAGAGCCCTTTGCTATGACCTCATATTCATCATAAACACTCTCGAGCATTTTTTGCATTGATTTTAATCCTTTTTTCTTTGGCACCACAAGTTGGATGGATCCATTGTTTTCTAAGTGATCCTTTGATTTTGAAACAAATTCCCATAGAATTTTCTTCCCAGCCATTAAAGGCGGATTTGTTAGTATTACGTTAAATTTCAAGTCCTTTAATGGTTCGTAAATATTTCCTTGACGAACCTCAGTATTATCTTCAACACCATTTGTCTTGCAGTTTTCTTTGGTTAATTTAATTGCTAATTCATTGATATCTACTAGAACAAAATTCGTATTAGTGTAGGCTTTAGCAAGTGTTATCCCTATTAAACCATAACCACAACCAAGGTCCAAAATTAAACCTTTCTTTGTTGGAATTTCAGCATTATTGAGAAGCAAATCACTTCCTTTATCTACTTTCATCCAACCAAAAACTCCTGATTGACTTTTGAATGATAAACGATTGCCTAATTGATTCGTTTGGATGGTCGTTGTTTTCCCAGAAGAAGCTGGTTTTTGCGAGTAATAGTGGCTACTCATTTCTTGGTCGATTCCTTCCAAATCTTTGGATAAACATCTCTATCCATTAACACTCGATTGGTTTTTGCAGCAAGACCATGGTTTGTTTTTAGTATTTGTTGAGAATTCATAATTGCTTTAGCTAATGCTACTGCTTCTCCTTTTACACTTTCCAACAAAACTAAAGAATCCTTTTCAATTACATCATGAACTTTGACTATACCAGGCACAGCTAAACTTGCCCCATGGCAAATTGCTCCTATTGCATTGTCGCGAATAACTATTTTAGGCAGGTGTGTTAATCCACGTTCCATAGGTAAAACAACATTTCGAAGTTCTTCCTCATCACCAGATTCTTTGTAATATTCGTAAGCATCGAATACCCTTGTTAGTGAAGATAGAGTTTCGTCCTCTCTAAAGGGTCCTGTTTTTGTTCTTCGTAACTCTTTCATATGTGCTCCTGTACCTAAAACAAGTCCAACATCATGACACAATTTCCTAATGTACGTACCTTTTTCGCAACCTGTTTTAAACAGAACATCTTGATTTTCTATCTCAAGTATATCAATGTAATAAATGGTCCTTTTACGTAAAATTCGTCGTACACTTGATTTAACAGGTGGTTTTTGATAGATTTCAGTAGTAAATTCCTTCATAACCTGTTTGATGTTTTCCGGATCAGCTTTATCATGAAGGTGCATAATACAAACATATTCTTTGCCAGATGGCAAAAGAGCATCTGTTATTTTAGTAGCATCTTCTAAAGCAATAGGCAATAAACCACTCACAGCAGGATCAAGTGTTCCCGAATGTCCAGCTTTCTTTAAGTCGAAAATCCTCTTAACATAAGCAACAATCTCTTGACTCGTAGGATTAGGATGCTTATCAACATTAATGACTCCTAAACGTAACAGTTCAGGGACCCCTCTTTCTTCCGGAATTTTACCGTATTTAGTAGTTTCAAAATCTTCTGATTTCACAAGAAGGATTTTTTTCTTTTCTGAAGGTAAGAGATTTTTCTTAGAGGACATGAAATCACCAGTATTTCATAACACAATTCAACACTTAAGTTATTTTGTATAATTAAAGAAAAAATAAAGTCTTTCCTTTAATAAAAAGGAAAGCTAGTTTTCAATCACTTTTACCTATCTAAATGATTTGTTTCATTAAGAACCAAATTATACATTAATTTTAATTCGCTCTTTGATGAATGCATCAAGATTTGCAGCTTTTGCTGCAGCAAGAACGTCTGCATCAGTTGCTTTTCTAGTGATCTCCAGCTTTTTACCTGTAGGTTCAAGATGACCAATATTTATTCTTCGTCTCTTGAGACCGTTAAGGCTAGGAGGTCCTGTTACTAACACGTAATTCTTGTCAATAATATCTACAACAACTGCTTTTCTTAATGCTTCTCTGCCAGCAATTTTTACTACTATTCGACCTATTTCAATCATAATTATTTCTCCTTCACAGATTTACTTTCAATCTGATTTCCGCGTCGCCTTGCGGAAAAGCCTTATTGAATATCTATAATGGATATTAACTCAATTGCAACTTCATCAGTTTTTAACTTTTTGTGTTAAAATGAAAAGAAAAATTTCCAGTTTATTTCTCAATGAATCCCTTGCAAGCAACGATGAGAATGTTATTAACTTCCTCTTTTGTTAAGCGATCAGTTTTTAGGATTAGGTCATAAATTTCCTTATTTTCAATGTCAATTTTATACATTCGTTTGAATCGCTGAACCTGACTTTTCGTTCGAGCTAAAGTAATTTTTTTGGCGGTCTTAAAATCAATGTCATCTCTTTTAGCTATTCTTTCAACTCGAGTATCAAGAGAAGCAGTAACATAGATACTAAAATTGGTGAAATCCTTTGCCATCCAAGAAACTAATTGCCCCTCAAGAACCACATCACCCTTCTTTGCTTCATCAATAGTTATTTGATCAATCTTTTTATCGATTGAGTGGTCTTGCTCACATTTTCTAGAAAACTCTTCAAGATTACAATTGTAATCTTTTGCTAATCTTCTAAATGTCTGTCCAGAAGAAACATATTTTAAATTGAGTGCTTTTGCGATTTCTTTTGCTATGGTACTTTTTCCTGATCCGTGTGGTCCAGATATTGTGATGACAACCATTTTATACACCGATTTAACATGGTAAACTCTGACTAGAGTGAGTTATTTAGTTTTCTAAAATTAAATGTATATACTATATAGATATGTTGATTCGTGCCATGGAAAAATTTTTCAATAAATTGATTCGTCATTTGCTATAACTAATAGAGGTATGCTAAATGCCACCAGGTAATATCGTTACAAAAAATCAATCAGTAATCCTGAAACTAATTGAGGATAAGAAAGAAGTTTCTCAAAAAGAAATTATTGAGATTACAAAGTTTGAACAAGTAAAAGTTGCTAAAACAATACTGGAACTAGCTGAAGAAGGTTATGTTGACAGTATTGAAAAGACAATGAGAAATGTTGTATTAACTGATGAAGGAAAAGGATACGTGAAGAAAGGATTACCTGAAAAACAAATATTTAGCATATTGAAAAAAGAAAAAGATAGAATTCTATTAGAAGATTTCAAAGAAAAATCGGGAATAGATCCTCAGCTGATTAATATTGCAATGGGTTGGCTCAGAAGAAAGAACTGGGTGGAATTTTCCAAAGAAGGAAAAAAGACTTACATTAAAGCTTTAGAGCTTATAAAAGATATAGACGAAGAAGTTATTCAATTGACTTCAAATGGAGAAATTATCAGCAAATTTGGAAAACCTAAAATTGAAGAGAGCATCAAAAACCTAAGAAAAAGAGGAATTGTTGAGGTAATTGAGACTAGAATTCGAATTGCTAAACTAACTCCTGAAGGAGAAAAATTGCTCAAAAAAGGATTGCAAATCCAGCAAAAGTTAGAGACTACACTAACACCAAAAATGATTATTTCAGGAAGTTGGAGGAAAAAAGAATTCAAATCCTATGATCCAACTGAAGATGTACCTGTCACCTATTTTGGAAGGAAACATCCTGTAATCGAAGTAATTAATGAGCTAAGAGAGATTTTCCTTGAGATGGGATTCAAAGAAATCAGAGGACCCATAATTGAATCTGAATTTTGGAATTTCGATGCATTATTCCAACCACAGGACCATCCAGCAAGGGAGCTAGCTGATACATTCAAAATTGCAAAACCAAGTAAAGCTAAGCTACCATCAAAAGAGTTAGTTGATAACATTGCTAAAACCCATGAAAATGGTTGGAAAACAAAAAGCACTGGTTGGGGATATAAATGGAAGATGAGTGAAGCAGAAAAAATCTGTCTACGAACACACACAACAGCAACAACTTGTAGGCATTTATCAAAAATTTACAAAGAATGGACCCCCCCAGAGAAAGTTTTCTCAATTGATCGTGTTTATCGAAATGAAGCAATTGATTTCACACATTTAGCTGAATTTATGCAATTCGAAGGCATCATAGTTGATAAGGATGTCACATTAAGACACCTCATAGGTAATTTGAAAATTTTCTATGGAAAAATGGGTTTCAAGAAAATACGATTAATCCCATCGTTCTATCCCTATACGGAACCTTCAATGTCCACACTTATTTATGTTGATAAGTTTAAATCATGGATTGAAATGGGAGGATCAGGTATATTCAGACCAGAAGTGACTTTACCATTCGGTGTGAAAGAAAAGGTATTAGCATGGGGACAAGGATTAGATCGCTTGGTTATGCTGAAATTAGATTTAGACGATATAAGAGAAGTCTACAGCACCAATCTTAAGCAATTAAGAAATACTCCAGTAATCTTTTGATTGGTATCCAATTAAAGAAGAAATTATAGGAGTTTTTCTACTTCTATTTCAAAAGCACCCACTGGATTTTCTAATTCAAAATTGTTTAGAACTTCTGGGTGAATTTCACCAAAGATTCCTACCTTCTTATTTTTGACAATAATCTTAGCACAACGACCCTCAAAGAAACTTGGGTGCTCAGTAGGTTCAAGCTTGTATTTTGAAACACCTAGTGCTTTTAGAACTGCTTCTACGTTAGATTTAATTTCAACAAAATCAACTTTAGAATGTATAATTGCTCCGCTAAGGAAGATTTCTCGAGTAGTTCCAATTTCTTGCTTTTCATCTATTTTTGAGATATCACCAACATCGAATATTTTTTGTGGTAGTGGATAAGGTTTGTTCTTCTGTAAGATATTCATTAAGCTAGGAATCAAA
>JAUVZH010000327.1 GCA_030602675.1 Candidatus Heimdallarchaeota archaeon
CCTTACTAAATAGTTCTGCAAGCCCTCTCTTTTTCATCACCGCAAAAATATAATGGTGTCTTGCTTGGTCGTTTTCAAACCCTGTATCATTTTTGATTTTATCAAAATTTTTCGTATATCTCTCTACCACTTGATTTGTAAAAGATTCAAGAAAATCTCTAGAAATCTTAGGTAATTTATCTGCTCTCATATTTTGCACCTTTTCATTATTTGTTTGATAATCGCAATTTCTCGATTATCATTTGTTGTTATTTCTGTTCGATAATTTCAGATTATAAAACGAAAATCGCTGTTGATTTTGTGATAATAAAAGAGATTAATAATCATCTCGTTTTTTTCTTAAGAAAAAATGATATTCAATTGATTATCATATTTTCTTTTTTTCTACTTTCTTGATCTGAAAAGTAACTTCTTCAAGCAGATTTGGTACTGTTTTTTTCCCTTTATCATATCTATTGACTTGAAAGCTTTTTTGTAACCGTTTAATCACGTTAATAATATTGTTGTTGAGAACATTATAACAAGCATAGTTCTTACCTTCATACTGTATTTTTACAACCCAATCATATCTTTTCTTATTTGCACTTTCTCGACATTCCCAAGAACAAAAAGTTGGATTCAAGCAATGAGCTTTAAATGAAGGAAGTTCAAGTTTACAAGTTTCACATTGAACTTTGTCTTTACTTTCTTTTGTCATACAAAGCTCTCCAATTGTTTCATTTGTGTTCTAACTTGTCCTAACAATTTTTCATTTGAAAAGAATAAATCAATAAATTTTTTCAAGTTATTAACCGTTCCAATCTCTAGCTCTTGATGTTGCATAACTTTCATTTCACCTAAACGATAAGCATCACCAACATAGTAATCATAACGTTTTCTTGTTGGAGAATGAATCATATAGCCAAAAATGATTCTTGCTAAAGTTTGATAATCAGTTCTAACTTCAAAATCTGGAATAATTTCATCATCTTCGAAAACTGTTATCTTGGTCGTTGATAGTTGCATACAAACTGAAGGAATAAGTAATTCAGTATGAGCTTTATCTCTTGTTACAGATAGCTTGACAACATTCTCATAACCAAACTCAGAATAAATTTCATCTAATCGGATTTCAGCATTTGCAAATTTTATCATTTTTGCTAAAGTCTTAGCAACACTGAGTTTTATTTCTTCTTTCTTTTCTTTGATCTTTTGTTTTGTTGATTTCTTTAATGGTTTAGAATCTTGAATGATTTTTACTGCTTTAGTTATCGTTCCATTAAATTCTTCAGGTAATTTTTCTGGAAGAATACCATTCTTAGAATTTCTTTTAGCAATTTCTAAACTCATTGGAATCTTACCTAAGAACTCTGGTTCTTCAATTTGAAATTTAGTAGCCATCTCTTGCATAATTTCTGCTGTTTGTGATTTACCAAAAATCTCATAGACTTTATTACATTCTGGATTCTCGCATTTGAAAGAACTCATATTTTCAATTACACCAAGAACTCTGTTACCATTTTCATCTAAGAATACAAGCTCAAGAGCTTTACGAAATGCGTCTTGTTGTGAATTTTGAGATATTACAAATGAACCAAGTAATCGGAGATTCTTATCTTCATTTATGACTATTTGAATAGTATTCAAAATATCTTTTGAGCTCCCCTGAGGTAAATCTAAAATCATTATAGGTTCTTTAGGTAATCCAGCATCAAAATACCAATTTGTATGTTTTAATGCTGATGTGATAATTTCTTTGTAAGCTTCTCCACTAACTTTGACAGATTTATCTTTTCCAGAGATCATACTCATTGCAAATGCTTTGATTGAATTTCCTTCGTTTCTCCAAATTTTAGGAATAAAGTTATCATATTCATCTAGATTGATTTCAATATTTTCTTGTTCTCCTATAAATTGATAGAAGGAACTTGATGAAATATCACAATCCAGAAAGTTAACAAATTCTCCCTGCTCAGCCAATGTCTTAGCAATTGCTAAAGAAATCAGCGTTTTTCCTACGCCACCTTTAGTTGCTGTTACAAAAACAAACTTCATTTTCTATCTCCTATTCATCTAAGTAATCCAGAACGGAAACATCAGAAGTTTTTTTCTTCTTTTTTGGTCTTGGTGTAGAAGTTGCATTATCCCAAGTTTGATTTAATTCGTTTTGCTTTTTGGGATTAACTGTTATTCTTGCTGGTTGTTGAGTTGGTAAAGGAATTTCAGGATTTGTCCTTACTCCTTGCAACATTAACCATTTATCAAGCAATTTTGATTCTTGAAATGTCTTAAGGAATAGAGCTTGTTGCTCTGCTCGGAAACGCATTTCATCAGAACTGTATCCCTTTTGAGTTGCTTCCTCAGCTCTCCTCTCTAACATCTTGATAATTTCAGCATTATATTTTTGCTCTGCTTCATACCTTCTTCTCTGTTCTTCTTCAAGTCTTGCTTCTTTATCCTTCAACTCTCTTTCAAGATTTCTTTTGTCCATCTCGTAGAGTTGTTGTTGAAAATTAGCTGCTTGTTTTTCTAGAACGCTTTGAAGGTCTTGCATAGTATAATTTTCGGGTTCTGGTTCTCTCCTTCTCATAGTTGGAGAAAATCTATCATATGAACTTGAACTTTTTCTGCTTTTTCTTTTATCATCTTCAAAATCAA
Source organism: Candidatus Heimdallarchaeota archaeon (assembly GCA_030602675.1). Lineage (GTDB taxonomy): Archaea > Asgardarchaeota > Heimdallarchaeia > JABLTI01 > JABLTI01 > JABLTI01. The sequence continues at coordinate 2,638 of JAUVZH010000327.1, forward strand.
AAAATATGGAAATTTTGTTAGCATATAATTTAACTAATTGATTTATGATTGGTTTTTTGAAATTGGTCATATCAGTTATAGATTCTCTAAGCTCTTCTGGGTGTAAGTAAGAATCCCTATGTTCTTGAGCTTGAGAATTACTGAGAATAATGCTTTTAGTCCTACTTGGAACTTTAAATTCATCTAAGACATCAGAAAGAACTTCCGTTGAAGATTCATAATCTTCTTCTTCATCTTCCCATTCCTCTGAGCCATCTTCATATTCTTCTTCATCCGAATAATTATAACTTTCAACTTCCCTTCTTGCTGGAGAATGTCTAGCTGGTTCTTCTTCTTCATATTGATTCTCTATTCTTTCTTGTTCTGCAATCAAAAGAGCTTCTTGCATTTTTTCCTCAATTGAAATCTCAGTTTGAATTTCTTCAGGGATTTCTTGTCCTTCTCCAACAATTAATGATTCATCTAAGTAGGATTTTCTTACCTTACATTTGTTAGAACAAGAAGAAGTAACCCAACCTTTACTTCCAGATATATAATAAAGATTAGCAACATCTTCTTGACATTTAAAACATTTCATAATTGATCAAGCTAATCGACTTTCAAGAGTTATATAATGATAATCATTTTTTCTTAAGATAATAATTCGATTTAAAAGTCAACTAAAAATCCTTCTTTTTGACATTTCTCTACTTCATCGGGATATGGAACTCTTACAGTACTACCTTTCCTAATCAGATATTGTTTTGAACCCTTAATTCTTACCCAGCTCTTGGTATTTTTGAAAACTTTTACAATAATTATTGTTCCCTCATCGATTTCTATTTCTTGAGTTAGAGTTTCTACGGGTGGTTCAACTTTCTCATTGCTTAATGTTTGAATATGTTGTTCAAAATCACCGAGTGATTTGAATTGTTGTTGCACATCATATCCTTTGATTTCAGCATTTTTATCGTCTACACCAAAGATTATTAATCCTCCTTCAGCATTAGCGAAAGCACAAATTTTTCTAATAATGTCTTTACTTTTTTTGCCTTTATCATTTTCAGGGTATTTTAACTTGAAATCAGTTCTTAGACCTTCACCTTCACGAACAATATTCCTTAGAGATTTTTCATCAATGAAACCAGTAGTTACATCCTCATTTATTAATACAATTTTTTGTATCCTCTTACATGCATTACCTTCATCATATACATCAAGTAAGGAACCATTAATGATTTCTGGTATGAAATCTAACTCTATTTCTTGTTCAACAACGCCTTTCTCTAAGATAACATCATAAGTGCTTATTGTTAAAGGATCACTCTTTTTAATCTCTATTTTTAAAACAAGCTCTTCACTATTCATATTGAGTGTTTTAATTTTCAATT
>JAUVZH010000001.1 GCA_030602675.1 Candidatus Heimdallarchaeota archaeon
AGTAAAAGGTAAAAACATGGATTCAGATGAAGAATTCGATGTTAAAATAAAGTAATCAGGAGTTGCTACGAAGAATGAAATTAGAGTTAATTAATGAACCTCTAAAAGTAACCCGAACAGTCATTATTGCAGATCTAGAGGATACAATGGTAACACTAGGCAAGAAATCGAAAATCTTTCCAGTAGTTGAAACACGTTCTTTTGAAACAATTGGATACTACATTACTGGGGATATCTATCTCGGTTCTGATACAATCATAAATACAAGTAAAGGTGCTGTTGGAGAACCAATTGAAAAGTTATCCAAACAAGCTTTTCTCAAATACAATGATTTTGACTTTTCAAATACTAAATCGGATGAACTATCTAATAGAGATTTCAGAAAAATCGAAATTGAAGCTTATCGATATTTTGAGAGAATGTATAATTCTCAGGAAAATATACGTGGAAAGTTTACTGTAAATGGTAAACGATACAGATGGCCTGATAAGCTTGATAACTTGGATTTCTATATCTATCTTTTTGAACCCGAAGAATTTATTCTAATAAAAGATAATGAATCGATTATAGCGATTGGTAAAGATGACAAAGAAGTTATCGTTTGTAATAAAAAGAAGAAATCTTACGTTGTAGTATCAAAAGAAGATGGCGTCAGAGTGTCCAACAATAAAGGTGAAGTAGTAAAAACAAGCGCTGCTGGTGTCATTATCAACGGCAAGAATTTGAATGAAATAATATCAAATGCTTTACGTCCATTATCTGACATGTTCAACAATAAGAGAAAATTTTAGAAAAAGGCTTTATTCCCTAACGCCTTTTTCCTTTTTCTGACACATTCGTGTCATATTTAAGAATTAAGTGCCTTATCTTATTCAGTTATTGGTTTAGTTAGTTCTTTTAGCTCTTTTGTTTGTTTCTTGAGAGTAGTAATTTGCTTTTTCAAGTTTTTAATTGCTTTTGTATGTTGATCTATTGACCCTTGTAATGTTAGTATCTCATTTGTCAAAGTATTTACTTTTTCATCTATTGCTAGATAATCATCCTTTGAGCTGATAGCTGGTTTAGGAGTTGAATATTTAATAATTGTATCTTTTTTTGGCAATGGTTTTGGTGTTTTTAATGATATCTTTCCAATACTTTCTGCTGTTGCGTCAAATTTCGATTTTTCACTTGGCATGTATTCGATAACTGATTTTTTACCAGCTCTATCCTCAGATTTACTAATCAACTGAGATACACTAGTAGATGGAGTAACATATTGTTTTTTAGTTGTTTCTTTTATAAACACCTGCCCTTCCTTAGGTATTTGCTCAATAAGATCATTAACTACACGATTAACAATAACTGGGGATATGTAAACTTCTTCCATATCTAGCAGGTAACGCAACCCATTTTCAACTTCCTCCGGCAATTCTCTAAGAGTAGTTCCTTTCAAAATGCTCAATTGTTTTGTATTAAATGGTTTACTACCACGACAAAGATAAACAGCGTAGTATTTTCCTTCAATACCGAATTTTAATGAAAAGGTTGTTCCTGGAATCTTTGCTAATGCTTCTTCACTCACAATAATCCATCCTCATTTAATTACTATTAATTATGTATTTAACGCTTTAAATTCATTATCTTGCGGCAAATTGCAAGTAGATTAATATTCAACAATGATTGATAGTAATGAAAAATAGATTGAGGATTATTGGTGTTAAACATGACAAAGAAAAGAAATGAAACTAAGTATGATCTTTTTGAAATAATTAACAATCGTAGGTCAATTAGAAAATTCTTAGATAAGGAAGTTCCAGAGGATGTTATTGAAAAAATTCTACTAGCAGGAATTAAAGCCCCTTTTGCTTATCAAATTTGTAGTGTTGTTTATACTAAAGATAAGGAGAAAATGAAGAACCTTCGTAAAATGGGTATTTATCCTACAACAAATCTTTTCATGGTTTTCTTTGTAGATTTCAATAGAATGGAAAAAATTGTGAAAGAAAGAAATTACGAATACAATTTTGATGATGGGTTACTTCTTTGGTTAGGTGTTCAAGATGTTTCGCTTGTTGTAGAGAATGTTGTTCTTACAGCAGATGCATTAGGTTTAGGTTCAGTACTACTTGGTGGTGCTCCAATGATGGCAGACCAAATTTCAGAAGTATTTAATGTTCCATCAAAAACTTTTCCAGTAGTAGGTTTATGTATAGGTTATCCTGATCCAGATCATTTAATGGCTGTTAGACCAAGATTTCCTTTGAAGCATTCAGCATTTAAGGATGAATACAAAAATCTCTCAAAAGAAGAAATTAAAGAATGTATGAAAGCAATGGATGAGGGTTACATTACACAAGGATACTATATTAAGCAAAATGCGAAAATTCCGCTTAAAAAAGGTGAAGATAAAATTGGCTTTGATAAATATTCTTGGACAGAGCATATAAGTCGAAAAATTACTCAAGGTTCATGGTACAAGGAATCATTACTTAACGTTCTAAGAAGACAGGGATTTGATTTAGAGTAACCATCCCTCATTATTTTTTACTGTAAGCACAATCTTCATTCAAAAAGCATTCTTTACACAGAGGGGTTCTTTTTTTACAATATTCCTTAGCATGGATAACTAACAGTGCATGAAACTCTTTGTAAACTTGTATGTCTTTTTTCATCTTTACCTGATAGAATCTTTTCCAATAGCTTTTTTCATCTGGACCGTTAAATCCTATTCGTTTACTTATTCTTACTGTATATGCATCAATAACGAATTCTGGTATATTTAGCAAATAAAGTAAAATTGAATCAGCAGTTTCTTCACCTATTCCTTTCACTGCAAGTAAATCATCTCTACTTGGTGAAGAATTCTTTATCCATAATGAACAAAGATTTCTTAGATAATTCGCTTTTTGATTGTAGAAACCTGCAGGCTTAATTAATCGCTTCAAGAATTCAATATCACAATTCAAGATTACTTGTGGATCCAGCAAACCATTTTGTTTTAGATTTTGAAGTGCTTTTTCAACATTTGACCAAGAAGTATTTTGAGTTAGAACTGCACCTATTGCTATTTCAAAATCTTCACCAGGCCACCAATTTTGTGGACCATAGAATGCAAATAATTTTCGGAAAAGCTCTTGAGGGTGCATATCGATCATTTCACATTTACTTAAATGATTAATAGAATTCCAATAAATTATTAACATCTGGCTCGTTATTAAAATGCTTATGGTTGTTTTTTCGGATAGATTAATTAGCAAAAAAAATTAATCATATTTAACAGAAAATGTTTCTGTTAAAATTTTAAAGAAATTAAGCTTCAAGAGGAGAATCAGGAAATGAAGTTTACTGAAATAATTAGAATTAATGAAAATGGAGAGTTAAAAATACCAGAAGTTATTAGAGATAATCTCGGAATAGTTGAAGGAATGCATGTCATGCTTAAAGCTGATGTGGAAAGAAGAGAGATTCTAATAGTACCTTTTTCAGCATCTGAAGCAGATCTAGTAGAATTTAAAATTATTTTGAGTGATACTACTGGAGCATTAGCTAAATGCGCTACGTTTCTTGGTAAGAACAACATCAATTTAGTTGCTAGTGAAGCAAGAACAATTCAGAGCGGTGAGATTGCTGAGTGGATTGTAGTAGCAGATATATCAAAGTGTACAGGCAACATTAGGGATCTTTGCAAGCAGCTTGTTGATGAAGGCTATGCAAAAGACTCCACTTGCAGAAGTTTTCATTAATCCCCTTTCTTTCTTTTTGAAAGGTTAATTACTCTGTATCGGGTTTAGTTACTGGTTCATGAACTAAATCTTCAGATTTTTCAATTTTCTTAGCGGTAAAAAGCAAGGAAGCACCAATTATCACTGCTAGTCCAACAAGTATAAAACCAACAATTTGCTCAACTAAAAGCGAAGTATCATCTGGTTGACCAGTGTTGAAGAAAAATGTTAGGCTTATTAAGGGTATTATTCCGATGCCCAAAAACAATACAATATATCCAAGACGTCTAAATAATGAACTTGAAATCTGTTTTGACCTTTCCTCAAGAACCTCAGGTGTTGTAGTTTCATCTTCTTCAAAAGTTTCATTGTCTTCGCGAGAGTCTTCAAACGGCACTTCTTTAAATTCTTCCAAATAGCCCACTTCGGTTTAATTATTGAGTCATTTTAATATTAACTATTTTTAATGATTGCTAAAGCTCAATATTTGCTAATTAGAAATCTTTGGCAAATCAGTTGTATATTGGGTGTTAATTTGACTATTAAAACAGATGATTTAGCTTTAAATGAAATTACTGCATACTTATTGCAGTCAGTAAAAAAAGTATTTAATGAAGAGCTAATTTGCTTGCTAATTCATGGTTCTTTTGTCAAGGGTGGGCTGATTAGAGATTTTTCAGATTTAGATGTACAGGTATTTGTTAAGGAAACAGCTTTTGATGAATTTGGATTAAAACTTAAGAAATCATTGAAAATGCAAGAACTAGTTGGGACATTGGATTTCTCAAAAATAGGTGCAAGTTACTTACAAATGTATTTCTATGACCCAAAGAAAATGCCTGATTGGTATACACCGCCAATGCATGGAACTTATCAAATCCTATTTGGGGATCTGCCAGAGGAATTAGACTATAATACAGAAAATTTTAAGCTGAAAATGGTAAATTCATTGAAAAGATTAAGGAATATTATTTCAGATTTAGTGCGTAATTTTACTGATAGTTCTAATAGCCAAATTTTAAGAAGAACAAGATATGTTGCCACAGTAGTCTATCCAACAATGTATTCTTTGCTAGCATATAACAAAACGGAACCTGGAGAAATTTGGATAAAACCAAAGGATAAAGTGTTGGAAATGTTTTGTGAGGAATTTGCAGAAGATGAAATCAGCATGTATCTTGTTCAATTCTTTGATAGTGTCAAAATACTTGCAAAAAACCGTGAAGATTACGAGATTACAAGAACCACTTTTGAAATGGGTATTAACTTCTTGATGAAAGCAGCAAAGTTAAGTGATGAGATTTAAAATCACTTCATTTTTCTACAGAACAAAATCTTTTTCATTCAAAGTGTACCCACATCTATGAGATTATGAGGAAGCACGATGTCTGAGAAAGTTTTAGCAAATCTTGAACCAAAGATTGTTTGGGAGATTTTTGAAGAAATTACCAGGGTTCCTAGACCTTCTAAAAAAGAAGAGAAAATACGCAAATGGGCTAAAGAATGGGCTAAGAAGCACAATATTACTGTTAAAAAAGAGGATGATGTTGGAAATATTTTGCTGTATAAAGAAGCTTCAGCTGATTGTAAAGATTATCCAACATTAATATTACAAGCACATTTGGACATGGTTTGCCAGAAATTACCAGATATTGAGATTGATTTTGATAATGACCCAATAAATGTAATGATTGAAGGTAGTAAAGTAAAAGCAAAAGGTACAACTTTGGGAGCAGATAATGGTATTGGCATGGCTTTTTGTTTAGCAGCTTTAATATCTGATGATTTAAAGCATGGAGCAATTGAGGTGCTTTTTACAGTTGATGAAGAAACAGGATTAACTGGTGCGTTTGCCATTAAACCCGGATTTTTCACAGGTAAATATCTACTAAATGTTGATAGTGAAGAGGTAGGTAAAATAACTATAAGTAGTGCAGGTGGAGGAGGTACAGATTTTACTATACCAATTAATTTTGAAAATAAAACTGATTATTCTGGATTAAAACTTACTGTCACAGGTTTACAAGGTGGACATTCTGGAACAGATATTGACTTACCAAAATTAAATGCTATTAAAGTTGGAATTGATGCGCTTCTTGTTCTTAAAGATGAAATTTTGATTAGCTCTATTTCAGCAGGTTCAGCACACAATGCTATACCAAGAGATTTTGAAGTAATATTCTTAGTTCCAACAATAACCAAACGAGATATTTTGAAAAAATTGGCTGGATGGAAGAAAAACACACTGGAAATAGCAAAAATATCAGAGAAGAATATTGAAATTGAAATCACAAAGATAGAAGTAATAAAGGCAATTAACTCCGAAAACACAAAATCAATATTGAATATTTTATCTGAAATAAATCATGGCCCTTATTCTTACAGTAAAGAGATATTTGGATTGGTTCAAACCTCAAGTAATTTAGCTGTCATAAAAACAACAGAAAAAGAGGTCCAAATTCATGTGAGTACTAGAAGCTCAGTTAATGAAGAATTGGAAGAAGTACGAACTAATTTGAAAAAAATGGGCGAAAAATATGGAGCACAAATCATTCTTGATGAAGCATATCCTGGGTGGAAACCAAATCTTGATTCAGCTTTCCTTAAACTTGTTCAAGTAAAATATAAAGAGGTTTTAGAAAAGGATGTTGAATTAGAAGCTATACATGGAGGTTTGGAATGTGGTTTGTTTATTGCGGTAGATCCAGAACTTCAAGTTACTTCAATAGGTCCAAATATACACAATGCTCATAGTCCAGATGAATTCATTGAAATTGAAAGCGTAGGAATTCTTTGGAATGTTATTAAAAAAGTAATTGAAAACATGGGTAGTTTGAATTAAAATTATCCAAGTTTTGGTTCTTTTTTCCTTATTCTTCCTAAAAAAATATAATACCCCTCGTTGTTATACAGATAACTATCAACCAAGGAAAAATTAAGAAAATCATATAATCTCCTAATAATTGGTGGTGGGTAAAATTAAGAAATTCAAGGGGATTTATGTCTCAACATTAACCCCATTTGATGAAAATTTAGAAGTCGATTATAAAACAATTGAAGCACAAATAGACTTTGTTATTGGAAAAGGAGTACATGGTATTGTTGCTTGTGGAGTTAATGGTGAGTTTTCAAGTTTAACACTTAATGAAAGGAAGAAGATAATCAAAGTATCAGTTAATGCTGCAAAAGATCGTATTCCTGTAATTGCAGGAGCTTATTCTAATAGCTACAAAGAATCAATAGAGCTAGTAGAATATGCAGAAGCAAATGGTGCAACTGCAGCAATTTTAACCACCCCGTTTTTCTTCAGAAAACCATCTGAGGAAGGCTTGTATAGTTATTTCAGTAAAATTCTTGAAAAAGTCAAGAAATTTCCAATCTTTTTATGTAATGTACCAATATATTCACTCATTGATTTAAACATAAATCTAATTGAAAACCTTACAATGAAATACAAGAATATTATTGGTATTAAAGACCTAAGTGGAATTACTGATAGCATTTTAGGTTATGCAGGAGCATTTGAAGAATTATCAGTTTTAGTCGGTAGCGACAGAATGGTCTATAATGGACTTAATGCTGGTTGTGATGGTGCTGTAAGTGCAATTGCTAACATCATGCCTGAATATTTGCTTAAGATATATGATACCTACAGAAAGGGAAATACAGATCAAGCCTGGATTGAGCAAGAAGCAGTAATTGGCATTCGTTCTTTAATGAAAAGATTTCCATCCAGGGCTGCCCAGAAATTTATTTTTGCTAAAATTTCAGGAAGAGAATCTTTTGTTCGACCGCCACTAAGAAATCTTAAAGCCGAGGAACGTGAGAATTTACTAATCATTATGGGTGAACATGGTTTAAAGATCGAATCAGAAATCACTGTCTAATAGATTTATCAGTTTTTAGTGTAAGATTTAGTAACAAAACTTCACATTCAGATCCACTTGTAGATGAAATAAAAAAAATTCATAGATAAATTAGAAAATTGAGACAAGACATATGTTGAATGAACAGGAGATAATATTGTATGAGAAGAAAAGAAGAAGATTTACGTTCAGAATATGAAAAAAAAGCAAATATTGCATTCTATGAAATGACAGATGGTACAAAAATCAGAGTATTAGAATTTGATTTTGCTAAAAATCCAAACAAATATACCTTACTTTTTATACCTGGTTTTGCAACTGTTTTTCAAAGTTGGCAAGAAGTTCTAGAACCGCTCTCTAAGGAATATAGAATCCTATACTTTGAATCAAGAGAAAAAAATTCGAGTATTATGCCTACTAGAAAAATAGAACGCAACATCAACTTGCATAAAATGGCTTATGATATAAAGGAAACAGTCGAGCAATTGGGATTAAAAAATCAAAATTACATTACAGTTTGCAGTTCTACAGGAGGAACTATTGAAATAGAAGCACTTAGTGAAAAATGGATTAGTCCAGATGGAGCTGTAATGGTAGGTCCTACTTTAACGTATCATTTGAGCTTTATTGCACCACTACTTATTTCATTAGTACCAGAATTCATTAAAAATCTCTTTATGCCCATTTTTAGATGGTATATTGGTAAAATCTACGTTGATAAAAAGGAACACCCAGAACAATATGCTAAATATGTACGTGCTGGAGAAGAGATAAAACTAAGAAAGGTAAGGAAAATCCTTTGGCAGATGACGAAATACAAATGCTGGGATATGTTGCCAAAAATAGAGACAAAATGCTTGCTAGTAGGAGCTTCTTCTGATAAAATGCACGCAACAGAAGAAACTAAGAAAACACATGAGTTAATACCAAACTCAGTATTCATTGATTTAGGAAGTAACAAAGCAACTCATTCGCAACCATTAGTTGATGCTATAAAATCATTTACTGAAAATTTATAGAAAAATATAGAAAGAGGAAAAAGAACACTTTGTGTTACTTTTCCGATTCATTTTGATTAGAAATCATCCTCAACTGAAGCTGGTTTTCTACATCCTGTAGCTATAGATGAAAACTCAGTAATTTTCCATTGACCATCTTTATTTCTAGCCAAAGATACTGGTGTTGGAAAGTCTTTGCCACCACTTTGGATAACAACATTAGTATATTTGTCATCTACTTCTGATGCAATCAAACCCATGACCAATTTCTTTTCATTAAACTTGTAATCCTCTTTGTAGTTAGCTCCCAGGTATGATTTTGCAATATTAGGATCTTCGCTCATATGATTAAGTAACCTGCGATTTGTAGGTCCTAATTTAAGTCCAGATGGTGAACTTGGATCCTTTGTGTTATGTTTCTTAGATAAGATAACAGTAGCCATTGAACCACCGATTTCCTTTTCCTTAGAATAATTAAGAGCAGCTATTAAGAAATGAAAAACAGATTGTGCTGGATTCTTAGCTTTCTTTTCCCAGCTTGCTTTAAATTTGCTAAAATCGGTAATTAATTCTCCAGATATTTTCTTAGATACCTTCATACCTTTCATAGCAGTGACTCTTGCATCAGCACTTTCGTCAATTTGACGTTGTGCTTGACTTCTTGCCTTACTCACTTGACGATCTGTTTGTCTTTCAGCTTCATCTTCAACAGCATCGCCAACTACTCGTTTTACAGCTCTTGAGGCTTTTCTACGAATTTTGTCAAACGTTATAATCACATCATATAAAGACTCTTTTGAAAACTCAGTCCAAGATTTTTCTAAGAGCACAGTTTATAGCTCCGTTTTATCGACATCAAATAATACTGTTTCGATTATAGAAACTTTAGTGGATTCAAATTTATTTGATATTTGCTAGTTTTCCATAGAGATTTCCTTTCTTCATTGTTTCGTATAAAGAGCTATATATCTCAAAATACTGATCATAGATTTTGACATTTTCAGGAATTGGTTTCTTTTTATCTTCAATAATTACCATTTGTTGAGCTGCTGCATCAATATTTTTGTAAACACCAGCACCAACTCCAGCAAGTATAGCTGCACCCAGTGCAGTAGCTTCTTCAACTTGTCCTTTAATTACAGGCATTTTACAAATATCCGCTTCTATTTGATTCCAAGTTGAATTTCTAGACGCTCCACCAGTTATTCTTAACTCATTTAATTTCACGCCGAGTTCGCGAAAAACATATAGATTTGTTCTTATCTCATAACAAGTTGCTTCCATAATGGCTCTTATTAGATGATTTCTTGTATGTCCTAAACCCAATCCAAAGATTAATCCTCTTGCATTTGGATCCCAATATGGAGCCCCTGCACCAACAAAGTGAGGTAAAACCATGACACCTTCTGAACCAGGTTTTATTGATTCAGCTTGCATTCCTAAAAGGTCGTATGAGTCTAATTTTAGATTCTGTGCAATGCTTTTTTCTGCTGATGAGAAATTGTCTCTAAACCATCTTAAAATTGAACCTGTTGTAAAGATACTAGCTTCATAAACATATTTTCCAGGGATTGCATGACAACTGCAAAGAACTCTATGTTTTTCATCTCGTAGACTATTTTCTAAGAATGCTAATAGAAATGTTCCAGTTCCTGTTGTTGCTTTTACTCTCCCCTTTCTTGTTACTCCTACACCAATTGCTGCACATTGTTGATCCCCACCTCCTGCAACTATTAGTAAACCCTCAGGAAGATTAGTTTCCTTGGCAGCTCTTTTAGTTAATCCACCTATTTTCTTACCAGATGGTAACGGTGTTGGGAGTTTTTCTTTAGGTATATCTAAAGCATTTAGGATTTTATTTGACCATGATAAGTTGTTTATGTCAAATAACATTGTTCTTGATGCATTGCTAAAATCAGTAATATATTCATCAGTAAATTTCATTTGAACGAAATCATGAACGAGCATAAATTTATGAGCCTTATCAAATGCCTTTTTCCAATTCTTTTTCATCCAAAGAATCTTTGAGCTTGAGAAGTATGGATCAACAGTTAAACCTGTTAGCTCGTATATTTTACTACTACCTATTTTCTCTTTTATATCATTACATTCTTGGATTGTTCTTCTATCTTGCCAAACAATTGCTTTAGATAACGGGTTCCCATCTTCATTTACTGGAACAATCGTTTCTCTTTGATTAGTAACACTTAAACTGACAATATTTGATGTTTTTACTTTTGTTTTCTTTAGAACATTGTTTATTGTATTTTTTGTAACTAACCACCAATCATCAGCATTTTGCTCTACAAAGGTAGGAGAAGGATATAGGCATTCATATTCTTGATATGATGATGCGATTATCTGTCCCTCGAGATTAAAAATGATTGATCTGCCACCAGTAGTTCCAACATCTACACTCAGAATATATTGCTCTTTTTTATCATTCAAGCTTAAATCTCCTTTAGGTTAAAATAACATTATGACAAGATACTTTGACAGTGAACATTCAAATTGTTCTTATTAATTTCTTATGCTATTTTGCTGTCCTTTATTCTTTCTTTGCTATTATAAGGAATCTGTAATTTATAACATCAAAATAACCTTTTTCTAGAATTTCATTATGTAATTCAAATAACTTGTTTTTGTATTTTTCAATTGTAAAATCAGGAATCTGCCAAGGTATAACTTTGAGATGAAAAACTATAGCACCAATATCAAAGCAACGCATTATTGGAGAACACTCTAGCTTAGTTATAATTTTAAATCCAACATCTTCCAATTCTTTTACAGCATAATCTAAATCCCAATAAAGAAATTCTAATTCCCCTGTGTCAATCTTAACTCCTAGTTTTTGATTCAATTCAAGATCATTTTTTCCCCCAACTTGTTGAGTTATAAAATAACCACTGCTTTTTATAATTCTTAGAAGCTCTTTAACTGAGTAAGATTCATGTCTATTTATCACTAATTCAAATTGTTCATTTCCAAAAGGTAAATTTTCATCTTTATCGATTTCAACAACAGTCACACCCAACAGTTCTAGTTTTTTTCTCGCAATTGGAACATTCGGCTTATATGCTTCAGTAGCAAATGTTTTTTCAGGCAAAGGATGTAATGTAGATAGAAATTCACCTCCACCAGTTCCCATATCTAATAGAGAATCAGTTTTTCTTACAAAAGGTAATATCACACTAGGATAACTCCAAATAAGAGGTTCTGTAACTATCCTATCTTTTAGATATGAAAAATTCCATCCAGAAAATGGATGTTTAGCATCTTCGAGATAGATATCAAAGGATTCTTTAGAGGTTATTTTGGACATGATATAATCACCATTTTAATCTTAAGTAACTGCTTATTATGAAAAATCTTCCATAACAAAGTATTTGAATTATATCTAAGAATAAAATATTAATTATTTAGTTCGAATAAAATTCTAAATTCCTAAATGTGCTCTTTCCGTAATGTTCAAAAAACGTATGAATTTAAAGTTAGGTTAAGTACATATTAATAAGACAACTGGATGGGAAAAGATTGAAGATATTTTTTGATGAAACACAAAAAGAACGTGGTAAAATAAATACTAATTACTCTATTCTTCGTGATTCACTTAGAAGCGAAGGGTTTGAGGTTGAAATTTATAATGATTTCCCAATTTCAGAAAAATCACTGAAATGTGATGTATTTGTTTTTGCATGTCCAGACGGATCTAAGCTTGGTAAAACTGAAATTGACGCAATTATTAATTTCATTGAAAGAGGTGGTGGCCTATTAGTAATAGGAAATGCTGGAGGCGATCGTGGCTTAAGGACAAATATGAATGAGATTCTGAATAGAGTAGGAATAGAAATGATATCAGATCAAGTTAAAGATGAAACAAATAATGAGTTTAATATGCCAACTCATCCAGTAATTAAAGATCTTGTTGAGCATCCAATTTGTCAAGGGGTCTCTGAAATCGTAGTCGTTGCTGGTTGCTCTGTAAGAGGATCATCTAACATGAGAGGTATAGCGAAAACTTCACCAAATGCGGAACCACCTAATGCGCCAGTAGTTGTTACTGGTGAGCATAAAGGAGGTAGAGTTGTAGCTACTGGTTCATATAGACTATTTTCAAATTATGGTGCAGGACTTTCACTCAGAAACAATCGTACATTTGCTATGAATGTTTTTAGATGGTTGTCAAGATCAGATATTGGAAAGGCTCCATCTCCTGCAGTTGCTGTAAAGAAAGAAGCTCCTGCAACCGCGAAAGTAGATGCAATTGTTCCACCAAAAAGTAAGCCTGTAGAAACAAGTGCAAAACCATCTCCAATTCCACCACTACCAACAACAGCTGCAAAACCGAGAACCAGTTCAGTAGCGACACAAAGACCAACCACTGCTGGTGATCAGAATGTAATACAAGAGATTGAAAGATTACGCTCAGAAATATCTGAAATGAGAGAAATAATTGCTCGATTATATTCTGATTCCTTAGGTTACTTACAAGAAATGAAAGAAGAAGTTAGATCCATGCTTGATTATATTAGAACAAAGGAAGGATAATTTCCTTTTCTTCTTTTTTATTTTAAGAGGTTTTTTTATTTATTATTCACTCATATTAACATAATTAAATTAGACAAGTTTTATAACTTTAATATAATGTAAGACATTAAACCTAACAATCAAGGTGCCGATATATGAAATATGCTGATTTAGCAGAAATTTACAAAAGACTTGATGCAACTACAAAAAGATTGGAAATGATTGATATTCTAATCGAACTTTTTGAACAAACACCAAAAGATAAGATGCGCTCTGTTATTTATTTAACATCTGGTAAAATTTGTGCGGATTATATTGGTCTTGAACTTGGTTTTGCTGATAAAATGGTAATAAAAGCCATTGCTAAAAAAGTAGGAAAGCCAGAAAAAGATGTAACCAAACTGTTTCATAAAACAGGTGATTTAGGCGAGGTTGCTGAAATTCTGATTAGGAAGACAGGTCAACAACAACTTGGAACATTTTTTGGAGCGAGTGGTTCTGACCAAGAAAGACAATTAACAGTGGATGAGGTTTGGGAGACTTTACATAAGATTGCTAAAACAGAAGGTAAGGGGTCCTCAACAAAGAAAACTAACTATTTGGTAGGGTTGTTTTCAAAAGCATCTCCATTAGAAGCGAAGTACATCACTAGAACTGTTTTAACACAACTAAGACTTGGAGTAAAAGACCTTACAATAATCGAAGCTCTTTCACGCAAATATGGAGAAGGAAAGGAATCACGAGTAATAATTGAACATGCATACAATGTCACAAGTGATATCGGAGAAATAGGTGAAAGATTAGCAAAAGAAGGTATTGAAGCAATAAAAAGAATTGATATTGTTGTTGGAAGACCTATTCGAATGATGTCAGCTCAAAGAATGGGTACAGCTGAAGAAATCCTTGAGAAACTTGGTGGTAAATGTGCTTTGGAATTCAAGTATGATGGAGAAAGAGTTCAAGCTCATGTCAATAAAGATGAAATCACTTTATACTCGAGAAATCTCAATGAAATTTCAGATATGTATCCGGATATCAAAGGAGCTCTCAAAAGAAGTTTAAAATCTCAAAATACAATTGTGGAAGGCGAAATTACTGCTTGGGATCCAGAGACTGAGCAGTTAAAACCATTCCAAGTCTTGATGTCTAGAAAGCGTAAATATGATATAGATAAAGTAATGGAGAAAATCCCAGTAAAGGTTTTCTTATTTGATATTCTTTACAAAGACGGGGAGAGTCTTCTGAAAAAATCTTATCCAGAACGTCGTCAAATTCTGGAATCGTTAGTAGACGATAATGACGTTATTGTTCTTTCATCAAGAGAAATAGTAAATACAGCAGAAGGATTTGAAGGTTATTTTGAGAAAGCCATTGAAAGTGGCTGCGAAGGAATAATGGCAAAAGACATTCGAAAGGAAACCCAGTATCAAGCTGGTAATCGAGGATTTCTCTGGATCAAACATAAGTTTGACTACACATCAACCTTTGCTGATAGTTATGATTTTGTTGTCGTTGGAGGGTTTTACGGAAAAGGAAGAAGAAAAGGCACCCTGGGCACACTTCTGATGGCTGCTTTTAATCCAGAAGAAGATCGCTTTGAGACAGTCTGCAAACTTGGTTCTGGTTTTACTGATGAAGATTTGGCCAATATCACTGAGGTGTTAATGAGTATTAAATTAGAAAAGAAACCAAAAGATGTTGCGTCTAATTTAAATGCAGATGTTTGGGTCATTCCATCACTAGTGTATGAAGTGCAAGGTGCTGATTTATCTGCAAGTCCTGTTCATACATGTGCATTAGGGGAAATCAAAAAGGATGCAGGGATTGCTATTCGATTTCCAAGATTTATTAGGTATAGAGAAGATAAAGGACCTGAAATTGCTACGACAACAAGCGAGATTATAGATGCCTATAAGAGACAGAGGTTATTAAAAAAACAAGATAATACCTAAACGAAACTAATTTTAAGATGCTTCAGTATTCTAATATAGTTATTTATGTTGAACTGATCGGAGGAACATCAATGCCTGAATTGAATCGTGATGAATCGTTAGATTTAGAGAGCGAATCGGAAACAAAACAAACACGTATTGAAGTAGGAGGACATGTAGAGACTTATGAAGATATAAGTCCAAAAAAAGCTCTGAAACGACTACGAAGTATCATCAAAGACTATGAAGATTATCAAACAGTTCCAAATCGAAGAAAAACTGACTTACATTTCCGTGAATTCGTGCAAGATTCAATTAATCGAACAAATGATAGAGTAAAAGAAATTCATGCTTTGCTTATTGAGAAACAGCAGATGTCTACTTGGGCAGTTGCTGAACGCCTAATTAATGAAGCTGCTTTCTTCGCAAGAGAAGTTGAAAAAGGCGATTATGGTTTCACTACCTTTTTTGATAATCCAAAGTTACTTGAAATGGACATTTCTCAATTATATATTATTGATTATGAATTCCTAGATTCACTCAAAACTATGAGAGAAAGAACTGAAGCATTTATGGATATGGTTCGACGAAATTATTTAGAAGATATAGATCTTTGGTTTGAAACTCATGATCGTATACTTGGTAGACTTATAAGATTAAATGATGATAGAGCTAAACTTGTAGGCTCCTATGAAAGGATTTCTTACTAATTGTATTAGATTCAATATTCAAACTATTTTTCTATTTTATTTCTTATAGTAGTTATATCAGCATTTAGAATAAGAATAGCTTTATCTCGAGAAGTATGTCCTTTAACAATCTGCATCTCAGAGGATGATTTTTCAAGGTATTTTGCTAAGAATTTCAACAGTTCTTTGTTTGCTTTTCCCTTATCTGGAGGAGATTTAACACAAACTGTAATTGTGTCAGTTAAGGAATCATATAATAATTCTTGTTTTCGACTATTAGGTTTAACAATTAAATACAAAATAGTTCCTTTTTTGGATTCACTAAGTAGTTTCTTTTGATTCATTATTTGCTACCACATAATCTACTTTGAAAATTAAATTACATCGAAATCAACCATCATTTTGTAAGCTCGTTTGAAAATTTTCGTTGCATCTTTTGGTGATGTATGATTTGGATCCTCTACTTTAGGGGATTTAGACAGAACGAATAAATGCAAATCATCCTCTTCTACTAAATGTTGAATTTTCACTATTCTATCTGCATAAGCAATTTCTTTTTTCAGTGGTTTCCAATCACTTGGTTTTATTACACGTAAAAAGCAAACCATAGATGGAAATAAGGATCCCATTCTTTCATTCATAAGAATCTGAATTGATAGGGAATCAAATGATTTGGGTGGTTCATCAAAATCAATCATAAATCTCACATTATATGGTAACATAATCTCATCTTTCAAGTCTGGATCAATTATTTGCTGTAATTCAATTGCAGGTGTAGTTGTGAATTCTAACTCATCTAATTCTTCATGTTTTGTAAATTGATAGAAAAATAATATCTTTCTTAAGATCTCTGGTTCCCAATATTCAATTCTGATAACAAACCAAAGTGGTACTAATAAAATATAAATGTCAAGTAGAAACAATATAGTTGAAAAATAAAGGCGACCGGAGAGAGCAATGCTGAGGATATAAATTAAGGTAACACCAAAAAGTGTACCTGCAAATGTCCATCTCCCTTTAGGTTTTGTTAGATCAAAAAATGCAGCATATTTCTTTTGGTTTTTCTTACGCTTATTTATTAGATTGAAATAATCTGATAGTTGCTTCATAGTTGTATCTGTCCATATTCCTTTTTCTTCTGACAGTTTAGGTTTTTCAGTTATTTTTAACTGCATTGGGAAAAGCAAAAGTAGAGCTACTATTATGAGAACTAATCCTAATATAAACGAAACATATGACACTGTTGTTGTTTCAAAAGGGAATATTCCATTTATTGGTAAAAGGAGTTGAAAGAGCAAACCTAGAACTCCAAATACGATTCCAATTGCTAATCTTGGTATTACTGGAAAATTTTTGAATAAAAAGAAATCATCCTTTGAAACAGTAAAAGCTACCAATAATGTCACCACTTACACATATCTTGTAACTAATCATTGCAATTTAATATTTGTTAGGTTTACTTTCAATAATCACTTTTAGGTTGTTCTTCGATATTTTTCATTGGAGGATATAAAAATATTTTAGTTGTAAAACTTATAGTCCATAAAAGAATGGCTAACCCAACTAAAAGTGAGATAAACCATAGTTCTATGTTAGTAAAATAATAGATTAAACCTGAAACAATACTTGCTGTGATTACTAATGTTAAAATCTCAATTACTTTGATTTGAATAATGAAGGTCGAAAACCAACCAAAAACTAACCAGATTGCAAAAACTCCGAACATTGCGTAAATATTTATTTTTAAAAGCGACCAGCCAAGACCAGCAGTTATACTTCCTTCAAGTAAACCTAATCCGAAAGCCTTCGTAAATGATTTTAATTTTTCTTGAAATTGCTTCTTCTTATCGAAGGAGTTTTTGTCATTCATTGTAAGAAATAGAAGTACTTACGTTTAAAAAGAGTTAGGAAGAAAGCCAGCTTCTATTTTTTTAAAAAATTAAACATAAACACATTTTTAATAGGAAAAAACTAAAAACATCAAAGGTAGAATTATAGAATTGAATAATGTAAAACATTATTTAAACTATTAATCATTTAATAAAAAAATTGGTGGGGAAAATGCTACCTGTTTTGAAATCTTTAGAATTCTCAAAAATCCTTCCATTGAGTGAAAAATCAATTGAAAGAATTGCATTTCGTGAAGGCATAAACAAATTCCTAGCTGAAAATGGTGCAGGAAAAACTACTCTTACAGATCTCATTGAGCATTCACTTGTTAGAGATGCTCATGCTTTTGCTTGGAATGTTTTTTCCAAAAAGAGAGCGGATAAAACAGCATATGTTAAAGCTGAGTGGGTCTTTGGTAAAGAAGATAATTCTATAACACATGAGCTAACTGATGCAGGTGCTCGTACTAGGGTAACTTCATCTAAATTTTCAAATAAAGCTCACACACGTGATATGTATTCAGACTTTTTGTATTCAAGAACAAATTTGACACTTGAGCAAATTCAGAAATTATTCCAAGGTGTTTATTACAAAAGAGAAAATGATTTGAATTTACTAGGTACTTCAGGTGAAGAAAATCTAATGGATTTCTTCGAACTTCTAAATAAAGTTGTTAGAATGGAAACACCCACTACAATAAAATTAAGAAATCAAATTGGAGAAATTAAAAGACAAATCGATTTAAGGAAAAACAGTAAAAGAAAGATTGAAGTTCAGATTGAAAAGATGGAGATTATTTTTGCTAGCACAGATACTTCTGCTGATGCGTTAGATAGTATAGGTGCTAGGAAGGGAGAACTAGAAAGAAACAATTCCAAATTAAGAGATGAAATCGAGAAATCAAGATTAATTTTACTTAAACTAGAAGAAGAAGATCAAAAGGTTCTGGATGAACTAGATAAAGATCAAGAAAGTCTCCTTGAAGTTCGATTAAAACAAGATGGGATTAAATCAAAAAGATACTCCCTAAAATCTAACTTAGATAGTCTCGAGAGAGAGCTTGATGGTTATAATAAATTAGGAAAGATAAACTATTTTGATATTAAGAATGATTGGGAGAAAAAACAAAACTGTGAACTATGTGGTACTGGAGTGCTTGATCATTGGAATGAAAGAATTGCAGATGGATGTCCTGTCTGTGGTACTAATTGGAAGGCAATTCCAAAAGGCATAAAGGAGTCAATTTCAAAAGATCAAGTTAAACCTGAAAATAATGCAAGAGATATACAAAAGGAAATTGATAATATTTCACATGAATTACGAGCATTAAATGAAGATCTAGAAAAATATGAAAAAGAGGAAAAGAAAATCACAGAAAATCTGAAAGATTTGAGAGATAAACTAGCTACTAACAATTCTAGAAGAAGAGAAATGCAAGCACAAAATGAAGAATTCAATCAAAAAATTCAGCGAATAGGTGTGGAAATAGGTAGCTTGACAACTCAAGAGAAAATGGTTAATCAAGATGAAAGTATTGGATTGCTAAAAGTAAACCTAGAAAAAATAAATTCTGAATTGGAAAACTATAAAGCTCAGTTGGAAAGACTTGAAAAACAATTACCTGAACAAAAGGAACTACAAAAAATTCTAAACAACTTCACAAGGTCTACCAAAGAAATTTTCGGATATAGTATGTTAGCAGATACAGATACTAGAGTGATAACTATTACAAAAGATGACTCTAACAGAGATTTTGCTGCTATGTCTTGGTCTGAGAAATACTTTATTGATGTTGTTTTCAGATTGGCAATTTTCAACTTTTTAATAGAAACCGGGATTATGAATAAAGGTCTAATGATACTTGACTCACCAGAAGCTGCTTTAGATCCTTTCCGTTTGGAATTGCTTGCAAACTTAATTAACAATCATAAAGAGAAAATTAACTTCATCATTGCTACAAGAGTTGCCAAGTTTTTTGATCAATTAGAAGGCAATCCATTAGAAATAAGAAAACAAACACAAACAAGCTTATTTGATTTCATAAATGTAAGTTAATTCTAGGTATCAATCAAATGGATGCATGTTAAATGGTCAATTGGTTAATTGAAGAAAAGAAGATTTATCGGCAAAAACATAAGAAATCATTAGAGCTTTGGAAAAAAGCTCAAAAGCAATTCCCCGCAGGAGTTTCTCATAATATTAGAGATTTTCATATGACACCATTTGAACTAAGTCCACCTTTTATTGCTTCTGCAAAAGGATCTAAGCTCTTTGATGTAGATGGTAATACCTATATTGATTATTGGATTACCCACGGAGCAGCCATACTAGGACATGCTCATGAAGCAATACTGAAAGCAATTGTAGAACAATTGCCAAAGGGAAATCATTGGGGCATGGTAAATGAACAGTCTTTAGATTTAGCACAGAAGATTATTGATGCAACACCAGGTATTGAAAAACTCAAGTTTTGTACAACTGGAACAGAGGCTACCATGTATGCTTCTAGATTAGCGAGAGCTTTTACAAAGAAGAAAAAGATTGTTAAGGTTCGAGGTGGTTGGCATGGTGGCAATGATACTCTATTCTACTATGTTAAAGAAGTAGAGGGAGGCATGGAATCAAAAGGATTGAAATCACAACAAGAAGCAGGAATTCTAAGTTTTGATTATAATGACATTGAAGGGTTTAACCAGTTACTCGAAGAAAACAAAAATGAGATAGCAGCAGTTGTAATGGAACCTGTTTTGGGGGCAGGAGGTGCCATACCACCTATCAAAGGATTTTTGGAAACTATAAGAGAAGAAACAACAAAAAATGACATTCTTCTAATATATGATGAAATTATAACAGGATTTCGATTGGATTATCATTCTGCTCAAGGGCTTTTTAATGTTATTCCTGATTTAACAACAATGGGTAAGATTGTTGGAGGTGGAACACCAATTGGAATAATTGGTGGTCGCGATGATATACTTGAACAAGCTAATTTGCAGAAGGATGGAGAAGTTTGGATTGGTGGTGGTACCTTCTCTGCTAATCCTGTTAGTATGGTTGCTGGGAAAGCTACACTTGATACTCTTGAGAAGAACAAAGATGAATTTTACAAACGCTTGAACGATAATGGATTAAAGATTAGAGAACGAATTGATGAAATTTTGAATAAATATGATGCTTCTGCTTTCGTTACTGGAGTAGGTTCAATGATTTGTATACATTGGTTCAAAGAGAGAATAACTGAGCTCAAAACTAGTTCAGAAGTAAAACTAAATCAAGATTCTGAAAAGGTAAACAGATTCCAATTACTGATGTTAAATCGTAGTATCTTAACTCGAAGTGGTTTTGGTTATCTATGTACAGAACACTCCAAGGAAGATATAGAAATAGCTATGATGAAGTTAGAAGAGACTGTAAAAATCATTACCCAAAACAGTTAAAATGTCGTTATAATGCCAATACTTTAAAAACAAATATTTAGTCAAAATTAACAGAATATAGGATTATATGTTGTAAGAGAAGTGTGTTACAATGAGCACTGACGAAGAAATAAAAACCAACAATCTTTTGAAAGGAATAAAATCTATTCTGAAACGAAGGGATTTTGTAGTAGTAAAAGAAGATCGCTTTGAAGATTATATCGATTTAATTTGTGAGAGCGAAAAAGACAAAACAGATGAAATGTATGCAAGAATATCCTTAGAAGAGAAAGTAGGTGTATCGGTACTTCGAGAATATTTCAAAAGCCTGGAAGTAAGAGAAGAAGAAAAAGGAAAAGATAATGTAAAGGGTTTACTTGTAGCATCTAATCGATTTACACATTACGCAAGAAGAGAAGCTAAGGAAAAGAACATTTGGATTATTACTAGCAAAGATCCTCGATTTGACATATTTACACACAATCTCGTACCAGAACATATTATTTGTCCTGAAGAAGAACTTAAGGAATTGCTTGAGAAATATAGTATTAAGAGAAAGCATTTACCTAAGATACTTATAAGCGACCCAGCAGTCAAAGCTATTGGTGCAAAACCCGGGCAAGTTGTGAAGATATTTCGAGAAAGTAATATTGCTGGAAAAACAATTGCTTATAGATTAGTTGTAAGAAAAGCTACAAATTAGGTTTTTAAGGTTCATTTACAACGCTTTTTTAACAATTCATAAATTAATAAAAAAACATTTAAAGACAAGCATTTCGAAGTAGAAACTTGATAGTGTTACATTGACTTTAGAAAACTAATGTAATATATCCATGAAGTAATAAAGAGGATTAAGATATGCCAACAAAAATCGATTTAGCTAAATGTTCAAAATGTGGAACTTGTATCGAGGTTTGTCCTGAAGAAGTTTATGACGAAGCTGATGATGGCGCTCCCATCAATGCTAGACCAGGTGACTGCACTGATTGTGGTATCTGTGTCGAAGAATGCCCAGAAGAATGCATTGAATTAGTGTAAATTTTTTTACAAATTCTTCATTTTCTTATTTTTAAATTCTTTTTTATATTTTTCTTGTTTAATTTAAACTTTAATGAAAACAAGAAAAAAAGAAAATAATAAGAAAATCCCTAACAATCCCAAAAAAAAGAGATTATGAATTTTCTTTGGGAGAGACATTATTCATGTTTGGGATTATTAAGGATTGACATCTAATTAAAGATCACTAAATGTAGGCCAGACTGAATACAAGTCTGCTAATGGACTGGTAGTAAGTGAATCATAGAACAAAACTTGTGCTGCAAAATGAGCATTTGTTTTTGCTGAAAGTTTAACCATAACCAAGTTAAGTCCAGGATTTAATGTTACATCAATAACAGTATACCAATCCCTCTTTTTACCGCCACCATTTAAGATGTAATCACCATTTAACCAAATCTTGAATTCAGAGGCTCCGTTAGCACCGAAGTTTGTTGTTACAGCTTCTGTACCTGGATTGTAGATGTATGTCCACATATAGACAACTCCTCTTTTGCCCCAGTTTAGATTGTCATTTTTGTCCCAATTGCCATATTTGTCAATTGCTACTAAACCAGGATGATCACCGGAATCATTGTAAGGAATTATTTGATTATTACTTTGTGTTCCGATATTTCCTTCTGTGAATTCTCTTTGGTCAGCTAAGAATGGGAAGAAATCTGCTTCATCATCATGACCACATAGAGAAATGAAATCTTGATCTAGATCTGGTTTCTTATTGTCATCTTCAAATTCACCAACTAAGAACCAGTGGTTTGGAGAATATCCTAAATCAGTTGGGAATTTCTTCTTAGCATAAACATCATCATCTGGAGTTCTGCCAATAAGGGCATTATATTCTGCAAATGGAGGTCCAACTACTCCTTCAAATACATCTGGAATTGCTGCTGGGATTGTTACAACATATCCATGTGATGTATAAACACTATCCTCAAAAGTAATTTCTACATTGAATGTTTGGAGTGGTTCAATTTGTTGAGTAACTCCAAGAGCATACATAGTAATTTCTTCAACTGAACCCATATCAATACCAGAGTCCATTGAATACCATAAGTATTCTACACCTGCTTGTATTATAACAATGCTTTCAATATCAGCATTTGAAATACCTTTGTTTACTAATGGTAAAGTAATTGTATCGATTAAGCCATCACGATCGTAATCTTCTGCAAAAATAACTCCTGCATCGTCAACTTTCGAATCATAGCTCATATCTAATGTGCTATAAAGTATGCCAACTGCGAAAAGTGCAACGCCAATTAAGAAAATTGCTGCAATTGTGCCACTCACAGCTTTTTTGTTTCTTAGGATTTTTTTAAAATTCATTTAAAATCACTCTCAAAAATTCATAATCTCATAAGAGTATACAAGCTATAATTAACAAAGATATAATAAAAGCGTTATAGAAAATTTATACTGCATCCCTAATAAACGCAGTACCCTTTCTAGCTAGGTTCTCCGTATATTTTTGTCGATAACTTTCTCAATTTTCTATGTTTTTTGGGTAAAACAAATAAATTATCAGAAGATTTTTCACTAGAAAAGTAGTAATTCAAACGAGGAATATCAATGAAAGACAACTTTCAAACTAATGAAGATTTTGCGATAAAACTTGATAAAGAAAATCCATTGTCTAATTTTCGTTCAAAATTCCACATGCTAGAAAATAAAATCTATGTCGATGGAAATTCTCTTGGATTAATGGCAAAAGAATCTGAAAAATCTCTTCTAAGAGTAATTAATGAATGGAAATCCATGGCTATTAATGGTTGGCTCGAAGCTGAAAAACCTTGGTTCTTTTTCAGTGAAGAATTAGGAGCATTAATCGCACCTATGGTTGGTGCTAAACCAGAAGAAGTTGTAGCTACTGGTACTACAACCATCAATCTCCATGCATTGGTCAGTTCATTCTATAACCCGAAAGAGAATCGAACTAAGATTCTAGCAGATGTTTTGAATTTTCCAACTGATATTTATGCGTTAAAAAGTCAAGTCCTTTTAAAGGGATATGATCCTGCAAAAAATTTAGTTCTTACACCAAGCAAGGATGGCAGATTTCTTGAAGAAAAAGAAATTGTGAACCTTATGACTGATGATGTTGCATTAATTGTTCTTCCATCAGTACTTTATAGAAGTAGTCAGTTACTAGATATTCCTTATCTTACTTCAGAAGCTCACAAACGTGGAATTTTGATAGGTTTTGATTGCAGTCATTCCGTAGGTGTAATTCCTCATGAATTCAACAAATGGGATGTTGATTTTGCTTTTTGGTGTGGGTATAAATGGCTAAATGGAGGACCTGGTGCTCCAGCATTTCTTTATGTAAATAAGAAACACTTCAATACCTATCCAGGACTAACCGGTTGGTTTGGTAATAATAAAGAAACTCAATTCAATATGTCAATCGAATTTGAACCTGCGAATAGTGCAGGACGATGGCAAATATCTTCTCCAGGAATTATAGGAGCTGCTGGTATTGAAGGAGCGTTAAATGTAATTTTGGAAGCAGGTATAGAAACAATTCGAAAGAATTCTCTACTAATGACTTCTTATCTTATTTACCTGATAGATGAATTGCTCACAAATGAACCATACAATTTCACAATAGGCTCCCAAAGAGAGCAGAATAGAAGGGGAGGTCATATTGCAATTGAAAGAAAAGAATATGCTTTTGAAGTATGTGAAGCATTAAAAGCAAGTGGTGTTGTACCTGACTTTAGATTACCAAACATCATTCGTATAGCACCTTCACCATTATACAACACATACCACGAAATTTGGCAAGTTGTTAATAAACTAAAAAACATCATTGATAAGAAGCAGTTTAAGAAATTTATTAAAAGCTAAAACCGTTTTCAGTGCAGTTTATTATAAAAAAAACCAAAACATTAAATTTGGTTTAGGGAATCCCAAAAACAGACAATTCTAATTTTGGGATGATGATTATATATGACACAAAAAGAAATTGCATGGGACTTATCGGGACTTTTCCCAAGTACAACTGATCCTTCAATTGAGAAGGCAATAGATAAAATAACAAAAGTAGCTGAAGATTTAGTCAAAAACTATCAAGGTAAAATCCTTGATTTATCAGCAAAGGACTTGTTAAAGTTACTACAAGAATATGAAGACTACCTACTTGATGTTAGAGATTTAGGTCTGTTTACCAGTTTGTCTTTTTCAGCAAATATGACTCTACCTGATACTCAAAAGCTCAATGATAGAGTCAATAAATTACAAGCAAATCTAGGAAAACAATTGGCATTTCTCAATTTGGATATAGGTAAATTGGTGTTCGATAATCCAAAATTAATTTCAGATAAGGATTTATCAAATTACAAACATTATCTCGAGAAATTAAAACGAGCTGTACCGCACCAATTATCTGAAGTAGAAGAGCAACTAATTATTGAAAAGGATCAATATGGTATTAGAGGATGGCAGCAATTACAAAGCAAATGGCTTAATACTAGGATTTTTGATGTGGAAGTTGAAGGTGAAAAGAAGCAGCTCCCATATGGTGAAGCTAATGCTCTATTGCCACATACTGATAGATCTACTAGAAAATCAGCCAATGAATCTATTTATGGATTACTAGGCAAAGATAGTGAATTATTCTCTTCAGCTCTGAGAAATGTATGCAATGATTGGATTAATGTTACAAAGAGAAGAAAGTACGAATCCG
>JAUVZH010000044.1 GCA_030602675.1 Candidatus Heimdallarchaeota archaeon
CCATGAGGGAAAACCAATTTGATCACTTTCATTGAACACGATGATTACTACAAACATAAGATGCCTCAGATTTTAGAAAGTCCGAGAAGACTAAAGGTTATCATCAAGGCAATAAATGAATGTGGAATTTTAGATCAACCAGATGTAAAAACAGCATCTCCTGAATCAATTAAGGAAAAGGATTTATACACAATACATTCTGACCAATTAGTTGACACTGTAAAGCATGGTAGTATGGTAGGTTTAACTGCTATAACTGGAGATACCCTAACAAATGAGCATACATTTAAAGCTGCATTACGAGCTGCTGGAGGAGCAAAACTTGCTGGTGAAATCGCTTTAAAACAACCAGATAATGTTGCCTATGCTTTTACTAGACCACCAGGTCATCATGCAACAAGAACCAATGCAATGGGATTCTGTTTCTTTAATAATATCGCTTATACTGCTAATTATCTAATTAAAGAAAAAAAGGTGAAACGAATAGCCATAATCGATTATGATAATCATTACGGAAACGGAACAGCAGACTTGTTTTACGATAGAACTGATGTCCTTACTATTTCTTTGCATTCTGATCCACGTGTTAGTTTTCCCTATCAAGGGAGACCAACTGAAATTGGTGAAAGAGAGGGAGAAGGTTATAACATATGTATACCAATGCCTGTTCAAATTGGTGACAGAGAGTATTTACAAGCATTTGATAAAATTGTACCTACTATTGTTCGCGACTATAAACCAGAGTTAATTCTTGTTTCTGCAGGATATGATGGGCTTAAAGATGATCCTTATGGATACATGAGTCTTTCAGTTTATGGGTTCCAAGCAATCGCTGAAAGGATAAATGATTTAGCAAAAGAAGTTTGTGAAGGAAAAATAGCTCACACATTAGAAGGGGGATATAAATTCGATGAACTTGGTAATGCATTTTTAGCTAGCATTTCACCTTTTGTTCAAAAGTATACTTTTGATAAAGACATCAGTAAGAAACTAACATCAAGCGGAAATAAAAATCAACTAAAAGAAACGTTGGTTGAAATAAAGAAAATCTTGAAACCATATTGGCATATAGATTAACAGGGAGCTTATTATGAAACTTGTAAAAAAAAAAGCTGTTGGCACTATATGTTGTTTAATTCCTAAAGTTGACTTCCCAAAAGCAATCCTACTAACAAATATTGCTAAAGAAGAAGGAGCAGCATTTGTTGAAATAAGAGTTCCCATAGAGCAAACTAACTTTGAAAACTTCAATCTCGCAGAGCTAAAAGTATATACAATTCTTAGTATTGAACCTCTTGAGTATTTGCAAAAGTCAAACAAAGTAATTTCTGATCAATTGAAAGTTATGATTAATCTGCAACCAAACTATATTGAACTAAATTGCAGTTTAGAAGGAAATGTAATTCAAGAATTAATTACATATGCAAATGAAAAACAAGTTGGAGTTATTATCTCTAAATATTTTGATGAATTTCCAAGAAAGAAAACATTACTCCAGCAATTTAAAGAATTGCAAATTACAAAATCAGATATCATCAAAATTATCGCTCCAGCAGAGAATGAATTTGATGCAAATGAAATGCTCCAATTATATAAGAATAAAAAAAATTACAAATTAGTTGCATTATGTTCTAAGGAAAATGGAAAGTTTTCACAATTATTAGCTCCAATTTTGGGGGCTGAGTTTACTTATGGATATATAAGTAGAAAAAGTGATGAAGCGCAAATTCCTCTAAATATACTAAAACAGAATTTAGAAATACTTTTTCGAACCTTAATGTAAAAGAAGAATAAAGAATGTTAATGAGAATAAACAACCTAATCCTCAAATTTCTTGTACATTCTTAAAACCTGGGAAAGAGCAAGGGGTTTTCCATTAACTAAAGTATTAATCTCAGTTTCTTCAGCTAAACCACTGCTATGGAGCTTTGGGAGAAAAACTTCTTCGACTTGAAAAACTCCTGCTTCAGAGAGCATCATTATATTAATTCTAAGAGGTTTCTTTTTATTTCCTTTAGTTATTTCGACACGCTGAATGCTCAAAGCTGAAATGGAATGGATATCAATTTTTCCCATATCATACGGTTTGCGACTACGTCCCTCACACATATCTAGTCCGTCAGCAATAGTAACAAAACCTGCTTCTGGTGTTAAACATTCAATATCCTCATCATGGGCTAATATTGCATGTTGAATGTGTGATAGAATATCTAATCTTTTATCTGCATCAGGATACATCTTTTTCAATTTACCATAAAGAAGATCTTTTGCCATAAGAGATGATGATAACTCATGAAAATGCCTGTGGATGACATGACCAACATCGTGAAGGTAGCAGGCTGCAAGGCATACTACTGCAACATCATCTAAATCACCAATACCCTGCTTAATGATGGCTGGTTTTATTTCTTCACTTATTACTTCAAGAATTTGTAGAAGATTTCTAGATACAATTGTTACATGATCTAATCCGTGGTCAGTGTATCCTAGGTACTTAACTGCTAACCGATTTGATGCTTTAATTGAACCTTGTATTTCAGAATCAGTGGTTAAAAAATTCCACATATCTTTTCCTTTCTTAAATCCTTGTTGATCCAATAATTCAGTTACTTTTTGAGAAACTTTATCTCGGTCTACTACTTGCAATTTTTTCCTCACCTGTTAAGCAAATACTAGATAATTGATAGAAGAAGTTTTATTCTTCAAGTATTTTTACTATTCGATTGGGGAAGGATAACGAAAAAGATTGTAAAAAACTAGTTTTTCAACAAAAAACTCATAACTAAACAAGAAATAATCTGCCAAACAAGAAAAAAGAGTTGATTATTTGAGCAATAAAATGCCACTTTCGAAACTCTTTTTTTAGGTTAATTTACTATTTATGTGGAATCAGAAAAGAAAACGTGAATGAATATGTTAGTAGAATGTTATCTCGTAGACGAAGAAGGCGAAGAAAATAAAGTAGAACCCAGTGAACTGAAGATTACTCATAAAACCTTACTTATTATCGTACATCATGATGACCGTTACATCTATGTCTTCAAAGGAGCAAACGTTTCCATAGTTCAGAAGTTCGCTTCTGCCAGAAGAGCATCTAGCATGAGATTACAATATGCCTATAAAATTAGGCATATTGAAGAAGCAGAAGGAATGACTGAAGGAGATCTTGAACTTTTAGCACACTTTGGTGGAATTATTGAAGATGCAGGTGCACCTGTAAAAACAGCCAAGAAAGAAGCTGTTCTAGCTAAACCAAAAACACTAAAAATTCCTCCAGTAAAACCACTTCCAACTAAAAAAACAACCACTATAGCAAAGATTACCACTACAATAACTAAGAAACCATCCGCAAAAATAGATACAAAAGCTAAGGCACTTGAAGATCTACCACCAAAATTATCTAAAGTAGTCAAGACCATGATGAGTTTGGAACCACCTGAGGGATCCAGTTGTGATTATATTTTAGCAGGTACAAAATTATACATCATTCTTGGTGAAAATAAAACTGATTTAAGAAAGGGAAACTTCAAATTAGAAGAAATCTCAACACTACCAGAAGGAGTTTTTCCAGCAGAGAATTACTATCCAAGAATTTTGGTAGCAAATCAGAAAGTCTTAGGAGTCGAATTGTGGGCTCGACGTTAATTAAGGAATTTTAAGATATTCAAAATATCATATAACGAATGACTAATATAATAATAAACTACAATTGTAACAGTTGAACAGATCAAAAGTAAGGAGAGGAACAAGATTTCAAAACCAAGAGTACCAAGATATAAGCACTTGTTCAAGGTAATTATAGTTGGTGCTGGGAAAGTAGGGAAAACGAGTTTAACAATACGATTTGCAGAAGATCGTTTTAGGGAATCTTATCTACCTACACTTGGAGTAGATTTCTTAGCTAAGACTCTAACAATCAATGAAGAAACAATTAAACTACAATTGTGGGATACTGGAGGACAAGAATTCGTTATGTCTCTCCTACCTTTCTATTTCTCAGGGGCAGCAGCAGGAGTTTTAGTTTTTGATATAACCAATAGAAACTCATTCAATAGTTTAGATTATTGGTTAAAACAAATCCGACAGAATGCTGGAAATGTTCCTGTTGTTCTAGCAGGTAACAAAATTGACATTGCTAATCAAAGGAAAGTATCATCAGAAGAAGCACAAACTTTCGCTGTTGATAAAAACCTCATTTATTTGGAAACTTCAGCAAAAACTGGTGTAAGCGTACCGGATCTCTTTGAAGGTCTTGTCAAAGTAATTATGGATAATGAAGCCAAAAAAGCTAAACAAAAAGAAAAAGCTGATAAACCAGTAGAGGAAGAAGGCGAGTTTAGTTTCTGGCAAAAAGCATAATTCAAAAATTGCTTCTTATTTTGGTAATTTTACATCTTTAATTGGTTTTGCTTTTACCCAAATGGTTTCACTAAAACGTTCCCACAACTCAGCGAAACTCTGATTATCAGACCAAGTTGCCATGATTCCTAATTCGATTCCTCCTTCAAGTTGAGCATAAGTGCCTTGGAGGATTTCTCTGGAGTCAATAATTACCCAGATGGCGTGAAAATTCTCAGAGATACGAACTTGAGTAAATTTAGATAGTGCTTTTAGGATATTAACTTCATTTGGGTTATCGATACCATCTTCACCGGTTAATATCTTGATACTTTTCAAATGACTACTAGCTTCATTTAAAACTTGATCAATACCATAAAGGTGTAAATCAAAGGGACTATCAATGCCTATGTAAACATCTTCATTAGCATCCATAACCATCTCTTTTATTTTGCTAAAGACGGCTTGTGAACCTCGTAAAATCCACATTTCAGGAATGAAAGTTTTTTTGCTTCGCTCATATAAAGCAAATAATTTATCCTCAGTTTTTTTAAAAGCTTGCTCATAATCATTCCTCATGTCTTTCATTACTGAATCAGGTGAACGAGGACGATAACGATTTGTACTAGTATCGCTCTCTTGAGCAAGAACTAACCCCTTTTTCTTCAAACTATCTATAACAGAATAAACCTTGTTTGGAGGTACACCGCTAGCTTGTGAAATTTCAGAAGCTGTAGCCACACCAAGACCAACTAAAGCAGTATAAATTTTTGCTTGGTATTCATTGAAGCCTAATTTTTTTAGTTCTTCAATTATTTCATCGGTGAAGCTCATCCATTTACCACCATGGTAGTATATGAACTCCTACCATAAAAGCATTTTCGTTTACAATAGTTGTGGAAAGAACAAAATTTAGGGGAAAAAACAACAAAAACCAGCCTATATGATAAGAAAAAATATCATACATTGGTAATAGCTTGGTAATATTGGCATATACGTGTAAAGGTACTTGTACGACTATATCGGTATTATCGAACTTTATAATGGAATGAGGATAATGGTAACATACCTCACCTCGATAACTGTCCCCTTTATAGGGGATCAGTCCTCCACTACATCCGAAGGGAGGGAACTTCTTTATCCCTCCCCCTTAACCCCTTTGTCAAAATCAGCTTATTCTAAATGAAAAGAACAAAAGAGAAAGAAAACTACATTGAAGAAATCGTCTTTTCCCAATCTTGTATAGCTTTTTTGAGATTATCAATGGAACTTGTACCACGTTTCCAACGACGATATTCCACTTGCATTTCATAGAATACTCGAGAGTGAGGTATTAAATCCATTAACTGCTCTCTTAGGTTAAGAATCTCCATTTTAATGTCTTCTTCACCAATCTTGGACTTCAATTTCTTTTTAAAATCATCAAATAGTTTGACTATAACAGGATCAAGTTTTTTGATTTTGGGTTCTGGTTTAGGTTCAGGTGTTGGTGTAGCAACAACAGCTTGAGGTTTGACTTCATCCTTTGCAGGAGTAATCTCTTCTTGTTGAACAGCTTTCTGAGAAACAGCTGTTTTTGATGCTTCATTAATTGCTTTAGAAATTTCGCTAACATCAATATCATGTTCAGTAAGAAGATCTCGTAAACGGTTATTAACCATTTCTGATTGTTCAAGGAATGTTTCTATCCTATCGATTTCCTCCTTCAAATATTCAATCTGTCTATTCAAAATATCTGTATCACCAGTTGATGCTGTTACGACCTGGGCTGCTGAAACTGGACTTTCTTCAGCTTTTGGTTCATCCATAGTAGTAGCAAAATTTGGAGGAGTAGGAGCAGAACCTGCATTAGAAGGTTTTTCTGGTTCGTCTTCAATTGTATCTTTTTTAAATTGGCTTAATTTCTCTTGTAGCTGCTTTTTGGAGTCAGCAATTACTTTCCTTATATCTGAGAGAGTATCTTGAGCTTCTTCCTCAAGCTCAGCTGTGCCTTGTTTAGAGTCTGAAAGTAGCATAGCATTTCTTAAATCACGGTTTTTCACACGTAAAACCTTAGTTTGATTTCTATAAAATGCTAGTTCCTTTTTCATTTCTTCCATGTCAATTTCTTCTTCGCTCAATACGATCGATCATCCTATAAATTAATGATATGAACAATAATGTTTGAATTGTTTTAGCTGATAGTAATATAAGTGTAAAATAATGATTTCGTTAGAGCTATAAAAAGCTTCCAAATACAAAAAAGTGGTTATTTTCGTGTAAATTTATTCATTAGTCCAAAGTTTTCCACCAGACAACAAATAAGCAAAAATAGTAGCTGCGATGATATCTGCTGTGGTTCCGGGATTTACTTTTTCGATTTCTTCTCTTAGTTCAATATCCAATTCTTCTAGTTCTCTTCTTCCATTCACTGTTAAAGCTCCACCGGCTTTAATGATAGTTGTTGCTCGTTGTGAGATTCCTTGTGCAACTTGTTTACCGAATTTCCTAATGATTAACGTGTCGGGATGTTTTGAAAGAATAGCAAGATAAGCATCAATAGTTGCTAAATTTATGTCTTTGCTAATAATCATGGAATCCTTTAGAGTGGCTAAACCCACATCAAAGGTTATTGGATAACCTAATGCAATTTCATGACAGATATTATCCCGACCTTTACAAATATCCATCAATTTTAACAAATTAACATTATCAGATTCTAGTTCTTCTCGAAGGTTTGATTGATTAACATCATAATTATCAGCTACACCTAAACCACCAGGTGAAACAAAAGCTATCGCTTCTGAAACAAAGATGGAATCATCTACAGAAGTGTTATTCATTACCTCAAGAACATTCTTTTGTAATACGTTAATATCACAAACAAGATTATCTTCATTTATACTCATACCAGCAGCAACGCTCAGAGGAGAGAGGAGGAGAATAATCCCTAAATTGGTGTTTACACGCTGATGAAACAAACTACTTTGTTTGACAGCTTCATGTATAGTTTTACCTAATTCCAATTGAAACCAATCAATCTTTTCCTCTTTTAGAAGAATGCCTTTCATAGCAAGTTCTTCAAGCCAAATGCCAAAAGAAATGCTGGAAGATAAGAAATCCTCATACCTAGTATCATGAAAATCCCTAAAGCGATGTACATTTCCAGGTTTGGGAGTAGCACTGACTTCAAGGAGACACGCCAATTCTCCACACATACGAACTTGATTTGCAAGGCGTCTGAATTTATTGGTATTGGAAAACATTACCTTCAAGTAAGCTAATAGTATTTGATTCATAAAAATTTTTTACTTAAAAATTGAAGAAAAAAGCTATTTTACTGATAAGGAGAATAATACACAAGGAAAAAGAATTGAAGATGAGAGAAATGAAAGATTTGAGTTTACAATCAACAGCTGAATTGAATAATGGAGTGAAAATTCCTTTGCTTGGTTTGGGTACCTACTTAGCAGCAGGAGATAGATGCTACACAGCAATTCGACATGCAATAAAGATAGGTTATCGTCACATCGATACAGCAGCGATGTATGAAAATGAGGTAGAGATTGGAAAAGCAATAAGTCAGTGTGATGAACCTCGAGAGGAAATATTTGTAACGACAAAACTGTGGAATTCTGATCATGGTTATGAAAAGGCAAAAGCTGCTTTTGAAGCCAGCCTTGAAAGATTAGGATTGGAATACATTGATTTGTATTTGATTCATTGGCCAGTTCAAGAATTAAGATTAGATTCATGGAGAGCATTAGAAGAACTATACAAAGAAGGAAAATGCAAAGCTATCGGTGTAAGCAACTACATGGAAAGGCATTTAGAGGAGTTATTGAAAGAGGCAAAAGTTGTTCCAGTGGTCAATCAAGTGGAGTTCAGTCCTTACCTATATTTGAAAGAATTGCAAGATTACTGCATGGCAAAGAAAATTTGGATACAAGCATATAGTCCATTAACAAAAGGTAGAATGCTCAATGATCCTCCATTAATGGAAGTAGCTAAGAAAAACCAGAAATCAACTGCTCAAATACTCATCCGTTGGTGCTTGCAAAGAGATACAATTGTTCTACCAAAATCAGCAAATCATAACAATATATCTGAGAATATGGAAATCTACAATTTTGAAATATCAAATGATGATATGAAATCTTTAGATGCTTTCCATCGCAATATGAGGACCACTTGGGATCCATCAACCGCTCCATAGAAGAGATATTCTAGTTGTTAGATTAAAATAGTAAGTTATGCAGGATGCCAGGGTGAGTGGCATTCCCGCAATAATCTGGAAAACCTTACAGGTCTCTAAGGGGAGAGATCAACTCGGAATGGTATGAAGGATTTCCTCAAAGAATCAATACGATTTTTAGCTATTTAAAGTACCAAAAGAAGAACAAAGTTTGTTCTAATCATAGACTAATAATTCTGAATATGCTTTTACTTTCAGTCCTCTCTTCAATTTGAACTTAAATAAGAGAGAGAATCAATACTGGTCGGAGTAATCTCCGGAGACCAAAAGAAATGTCATCACATCACACATTCATTCCGTGGTTCCAAAGTGATAAAGAAGAAGAAAGGAAAATATGGGAAAAAGAAGCACAAGAAATGATGAGAACACAAAGACTCTGTACGAAGTGTAGGCAATTTCACTTGTTCCAATTCATTAAAAAAGAAACATACTATATACACTTAAATTGCTCAAATTGCTTTGAAGTAATCCAACTTCCTCGAAAACGTAATCGCATGGAAACAAAATGGGCAAAACCAAAGTGGAAGTAAAGAAAGTACAGATTCTTTAGTACTCTTTTTTTGAAAAGAATAGTCTACGTAAGATTTAAATATCAATACAAATCAGAAAAAAGCGCTCAAGAAGAGCAAAGGACTAGTCAAAAGAAAAATCCTTTTTTAAAATGTAAAAATAGGTGTTAGAATAAAATGAGTTTAGTTTCGATCGGAGGTCAGCCAGTGTTGCTCCTCAAAGAAGGAACCGAGAGAACCACAGGAAAAAATGCTCAAGCAAATAACATTGCAGCTGCAAAAGTTGTTGCTGAAGCCATTCGATCCGCTCTTGGACCAATGGGATTAGATAAAATGCTTGTAGACTCCTTCGGTGACGTTGTTATTACTAACGATGGTGCCACCATTCTCAAGGAGATGGAAATTCAACACCCAGCAGCTAAATTCGTTGTTGAGCTTGCTAAAGTTCAAGACGATGAAGTTGGCGACGGTACTACTACTGTTGTTATTATTGCTGGTGAATTACTAAAACAAGCTGAAGAACTTATCTCTCAAGATGTTCATGCTAGCATTATCGTTGACGGTTATCAAAAAGCCACTGTCTTAGCTTTGAATAGCTTAGATAAAATGGCTATTCAAGTTGATATTTCTGATAAAGCCATGCTCAAGGAAGGTGTCAAAACCGCTATGAGTAGTAAAGTTATTGCTGGTCACAGTGATTATCTTGCTGATTTGGTTATTGATGCTGCTTTAATGGTTACTGTTGAAGAAGACGGTAAGAAAGTTTGTGACATTGATAATATTAAGATTGAAAAGAAGAAAGGTGAATCTATCAAGGAAACCGAATTGATTAAAGGTATTGTCCTTGATAAGAGCGTCGTTCATTCTGGTATGCCTAAGAAAATCGACAAGGCCAAAATCTTGCTTATGGATGCTGCTATTGAAATTTCCAAGACTGAATTCGATGCTAAAATCAACATCACCAATCCTGATCAAATGAAAGCTTTCCTTGATCAAGAACAGGCTATGATTGAAGACATGGTAAATAAGGTCATCGACTCTGGTGCTAATGTTGTTCTTTCTCAGAAAGGCATTGATGATCTTGCTCAACACTTCTTCGCTAAGAAAGGTGTTCTTGCTGTCAGACGTATCAAGAAATCTGACATGGAAAAACTCTCTATGGCTACTGGTGCAAGCATTGTTACCCGCATTGATGGTATTGAAAAGAGTGACTTAGGTCAAGCTGGTGTTGTTGAAGAACGCAAAATCGCTGATGATGACTTCGTTTTCGTTGAGGGTTGCCCAAACCCCAAGAGCGTTAGTATTTTGATTCGTGGTGGCAGTGACTTAATTGTCGATGAAGCCGACCGTTCCATTCATGATTCACTTTGTGTTGTCAGAAACATTATCCAAGATGGTTTAGTTGTTCCTGGCGGCGGTGCTCCACAAATCTTCCTCTCCCGTAAGTTGAAAAACTATGCCAACACTCTTGCTGGTAGAGAACAACTTGCAGTTGAGAAATTTGCTGAAGCCCTTGAAATCATTCCTAGAACATTAGCTGAAAACGCTGGTCTTGATCCTATTGACGTTTTAGTTGCTATAAGAGCTGCGCACGACAAAGGTGAAGACACCGCTGGTGTCGACCTTAAAACTGGTAAACCAACAGATATGGTTAAAAAGAAAGTCTTTGAACCAATTAGTGTTGCTCGTCAAGCTATTTCTTCAGCCAGTGAAGCAGCCCAAATGATCCTAAGAATTGATGATATCATCGCTGCAAGATCAACTGGTGGTATGCCTGGTGGACCTGGTGGACCTGGTGGTCCTGGCGGTATGCCTGACATGGATGATTATTAAAAC
Source organism: Candidatus Heimdallarchaeota archaeon (assembly GCA_030602675.1). GTDB lineage: Archaea > Asgardarchaeota > Heimdallarchaeia > JABLTI01 > JABLTI01 > JABLTI01. The sequence continues at coordinate 10,918 of JAUVZH010000044.1, forward strand.
TAATCTTCCTCCCTCTTTTTTTCTTTTATTTATTTTTCTTTCTAAAAGAAATTATTTTGAGATTTGCTCATATTTTATTAATCATAATTAGAGCTGCTTCTCCGTCACTATAGTACTTCTTTGAAACCTTAAATGAAATATATCCTAGTTTCTGATAGAGGTCTATTGCTGCTTGATTTGATTCTCTTACTTCCAAATAAGCTTCTTTTATATCCCTTAATCGCATAGCATCAGTTGCTGCTTGCATCAGCTTTTCGGCTATTCCCATTCGTCGATATTTTGCTAAAATTGCTATTGATATGATATGACCTTTTTTACATATACCAAAACCGTAGTTTGATAACCCTTTCTCAATTCTAGTCATTTCATATCCAACAATATCACCAGTATCGTCCATTACAGCAACGCTAAATCCTTCTGGGAATTTCGAAGCAATATCTTTGAAAAAGAATCTTGGGTAATTTTCCGGCAGACAACTTCTGTTTACGTTTTGCACAGCTTCAATGTCTGTTTCTGGATTGAATC
>JAUVZH010000400.1 GCA_030602675.1 Candidatus Heimdallarchaeota archaeon
GATTAATAATAGGTCCAATGGTTATTGGTGCGAGTGCTATAGATGATTCTATAGCTGATAACTTTCATCAACTAGGAATAAAGGATAGTAAAAAATACTCTTCTGTTAGAAAAATAGATGAACATGCTAATGCAATTAAAAAAACTTCATTAGCTTGGTCAGTAAAAGTTCTTTCTGCAGAGGTTCTGAATAATTTTAATAAAAACGGTATGACCATGGATGAAGCAGAAGCTTTTGCATTCTTTAGAGCAATTGAGGAAATTGTCAAGAAAGTTAAGGGAGTTCAAGAATACCAAGTTGACAATTTTCAAGCTGTTGCCAGATTGAAATCTTTATTAAAAAATAATAATTCAACTAGACACATTAAATTGATCGTAATGCCAAAAGCTGAAAGTAAATATATTGCAGTAAGTGCTGGTTCTATACTTGCTAGATCAAAATCTCTTCATGAATTATCAAATATCAGAAACAAGTACGGTAATTTCGGGTCTGGAAGTACAAATGATAAAAAAACGATTAATTGGTTGAAACAATATTATAGAGAGAACCAAAAGTGGCCTTCTGAAATTGTTCGAACATATTGGAAAACAATTGATCGCTTAGAGAAGGAAATTAAATTTTAAAACTAGGAAGGAAGAATTACATGATGTTTAAATCATGTAATCAAAAGTTATTCCAATTTCATCCCATTCAACATCAATCTTTTTCAATTCATTTAATGTCTTATCTAAATCATCAGCTTTTTCTATTGAGATTATTGAGCCAAATGCAATGGGATCATTACGTGGTAAGTTATCAAAATCTTTTTCACTTTCAACAATATGTGACTCAAGGTTATCATTATCTTCAAAAAATAATTGATTCATTAACACATTTAATTTGGGATTATTCTTTATGTTACCAAGAATTAATTTTGCTTCATTGAATGATGAGATTTCTCTATCAGCTTTAATTTCACTTGGTTTTAGATTCTTCTTTACCAATGTAGGTATAATCCATCGGTCAATTGTCGAGACAACTTGCTCGAGTAATTCAGCTTTATTTGCTTTTGAAAATGTTATTGCTTTTTCTAGAAAATCTTCTGCAATCTCAGATTTCCTAAATTTGGGAAGAATACCAATTTCTTGAATGGTAGCGATTTTAGTATCTACAGCTTCTACATAATCAGCAACCACAAAAGCATAACCGACTGGTTTATCTTCATCATAAGCAACCAGAAAGATTTTCTTTTCATGTGGTATTTCAACAAGCTGTAACAAGTCTTCAGCTGACCATATGCCTTCAAAGCATTCGCTTACAATTGAAGAAACTTCTTTGTAAAGCTTAGTAGGGCTTCCTTGCACAATTTTTATTGTCATTTTTCCTTCCTCTGTATGTATAGTTATATTCCTTAAAATTCTAGGTCACAATGGAGTATAAATACATGTTTAAAGAACATCAAAATATCTTTTCTGTTAAATTTTTAAGAAGAATTCATTTTTTAGTGTCCCCAATGTCAATTGATAGTATTCCCTTTTTCCGTTGATTTTTACTGCTTCTAATTTCCCTCTTACATTCACCTTATCGTTTTCTTTTGCTATATCAGCATATCGTCCTCGTACAGAGAATATCCGATTGGGTATACAATCTATTGTTTTTGATTTGGTTTTTATTTTAATTTCCTTTAGATAGTAAATACAAGGAGTAAAAATAGAAAGTTCATCATTTGCTATTGTAGCTTCAATTTCTAACTCACCCAGAGAACGAATTTCTGTGTGTTGATAAGGTTCATAATACTCATCAGGTAATAAAACTAGTCTAGTGTAAAAATCTCTACTCGAGATAGTTCCTTGTAATTGTTTATCCTTTTCTAGGTTATAAAATAAATTATAATCAATTTGGTTTTGTTGTCCCCTTTGATTCCATAAAGATTTTAGTTCAGTCTTTGAATACCTATTCACTTTAAAACATGAATCAAAAATCTCTGGCATGTTTTGATAAATTGCTTGACCGTTTTTCCTTCCGTAAACTACTAAATCTATATCTGATTTTTCATTATGTAATTCAACCAGAATGGACCCAGATATACCAATATTTTCTAGTTTTACATTACTATATTCTTCAATCTGAGTTGCCAATTCAAGTGCTAATTTCTCTAATTTATCCGATTTCTGTAAATCTTCTTCAACTAATCCCTTCATCTTTAGTAGTGGATTGTAAATTGTTTGAATTCTATCTTTTAGAACTCCTTGTAGGGATCCTCTTCCTTTTGGATCATCAAACAAGTAATCTGGGAATTTTTTCTTCAGAAAAGCATAACGCTCATCCAAATCATACAATTTTCTATATCCTGTAGGGGAATCTGTTTTAGCTAATTCAAAATACTTAACTGGTATATATCTTACAAAAGCAATTACTCGATCATCTGGATGACTTATGCCTTTAACGTCAAAAATCATTTTCTCTTTTGAACTAATGAAAAAACCTTCAATTGGATTTGGAATACTTTGGTTCAAATTTCTATAACCAACTTTAGCAAATTCTTACATTCATTCTATTTCAGAAGAGATCTTTTCTAGAACTTTATCAACTAATTGATTATATATTAGATTGTCAAAAGATACTCTTTCAATTATATTTGCATGATATTTTATCAATTCCCTTAACCTTATGACTTCAGGTGATGTAGAACCTTTAGTTTTTGAGAAATGTAAAACTCTAGTTGTATGTATCAATATTTCAAGTAAAGATGAAAATGCTCTTGAATATGGGGGGTAAAAATCTTCTTTAATTTGGTATTGAACAATTTTGCATTCGAATATTGCTCTTTCTAGTTCAATCTTCTCGTTTTTTACTTCAGCTACGATATATCTGTTTGTACATTCCCTTAATACTGGAGCACTTATTTTAGGTATTTTTTTGAATGAGTCTTCAGGCAATTCATCTTGAAACAACGCACAAATTACAAAGAGTTCTGGATTACAAGTGAAATTAATGACACAGATTTTTGACTGATGCATGTTTTGATAGGTATCTGTTTGAAAAAATGCTCGAAGTATTAAATCACCATTACTATCGATTGAGATACCCATAGGAGCTGCATTTGGTTTTCCTTTCTTATCGAATGTTGATACTATAGTTTCATAAATAATCCCTTTTTCTAATGGTAACCCTTTCATTGATATCCTTCCCATTAAAATAACTTATATTATCATAATAATTTATTTGAATATAGTATAGTGCATATGAAAATACTAGCACTAGGATGCTGACAATGCAACAATTTGTTCAACTTTCTAAAAAAGATTACTTACAAATTTGTTCATTATTAGAT
>JAUVZH010000131.1 GCA_030602675.1 Candidatus Heimdallarchaeota archaeon
TTTAACAAAGTATCCAATGGTGAAAAAGCATAACTAGAATTACGACTGTAGGAAAGAAAAATATCTTTCACTAATCGAGAATTAACTCGTCCTCGGGTCCAAAGGTCAACTTTTTTTCCTTCTTCCTTTAGTAATTCAAAGAAGTACTTGTTGCTCTGCGCTTCTAATTGCATGCCATAATAGCTTGACTTTACACCACCTGTTACTCTTATAAGTAAATCAATCATATCGAATAACTGCTGATTAAATTGCCAAGAAGGAAGTGTGTCTGGTTCGTTCTTTTTCCTCAAATACAACATTGCACTGATATTTGAAAGATGTCTTGCTCTCAAAAATGAATGATTAAGTATCTCTTTTTTGGATGCTTTTGCTATGACAGTTTTGAATAATTTATATTGATTATTAGTTGTATTACTATTTTCTTGAAGCTTATTTGCAGAGCTTTCTTCATTAGCTGTTTTTGTAGTCGCTCGATTAATAGTGTAATTATACTTTTCTGGTTCAAGTTTAGCTAATGTAATTAGGAATTGCTCTAGCTTCTTGTAGCGTCTACCAGCAAAGAAGAGATATTGAACTTTTTCTAGAGGTATTTTTTGGTTACAGATGACTAAAACTGGTGAATCAGCTTCTTCATTCTCATCAATCACTAAATCAGCATATTCTTTATCGAAGATAACAAAAGCATAAGATGGATCTTTTTCTAGTAATACCTGAGGGATCGAGCCTGCGATTTTGTAATAAATCATCCGAAGAAGATGCCTATGTTCCGTTTGAACGATTATTTTCTTCTTCTCTCTTCGATAGTAAACAGTTGCACAATTCGGACAAGTAACTCGCTTTCTAGGAAAGAAAACTAAATCTTCAGTACCAAATTCCTCAATCTTTTCTTGACACATTAGACAATAAAAGGTATTTGTTTTTATCTTTCCTGTAACATAGGACATTGGAATTTTTCTCATCTTTCGTGATAGCTCTTCTAATGAAATAGTAAATTTGGTCTTTTCTTGACTTGTTTCAAATTCTGCAATATCCTCAATTAATTCACAAGCAGTTGCTTCTTCTTTGATAGTTCCATTGGCATACTCTCGGTAATCACTTGGCATAGAACTTGAATTGTATGCTTGTAGTAGTCGTAACAAAGAACAGGTTTTGAAGCGTTTCTGGTAACACTTACAAGAACCACAATTTTTCTTTAGATGTGGATGTTTTGCAAGTAACTCATTTGTGCAATACTTAAGTTTAGATCGACCACTACTATCTATTGTTTTAACAGAAGTAACCAATCCTTCAGCTACAAATCCTTCTAATTCTTTTTTCGCTTGTTGGTAATCAAGCTGATACTTAACACCAACTTCTTTTACGGTAACTGGTTTATAACTAGCAAAATTCAGGATAGCTTCTCGTCTTTTTTCTTCCCAAGTTCTTTTTTTATCCTTCTTGTATTCCTTTAATCGTTGAAAGAACTGGTATGCTTTAGAATCCATCAATTCCTCAAATGCACTTAACATCTGTATTGATGCAAAACTTCCATAGCTGCCTAAAATAGCACTAAATTCTCTCTCGATGAATTGATCAAAAGATTCGAAGATATCTTTACTTTGGGAAGCTAAGCTATTTGCATGGAAATCCTCTGGTAAAGCTGGTAAATTGATATCATCATATCCGATAAGAAGTGAATAGAATTTTATAATCTCTTCAATTGTGAATTTTTCGGATGCTTTACTTTCCGAGTAAAGACTTTTAGATAATTGCTCTAACAATGAAGAAAAACCAATCTCAATTCCAGCATAATTAGCAGTTGAAGCAAGTATGGTTTCTCCTAAACTACTAAGGTAATATTTGCTATCTTTTTTCTTCTCAACTATGGGGAGAAATGGTTCTGATTCAACAGGATCTTGCCATGTATATTCTAAAGTACTGGAAATTTCGTCAGATGTGAAGGAAATATCTACAATAGGTTCACCAATAATAGTTTTAGATACTCCTTTAGTAAATTGATTCAAATGATGAGTGATTTTTGCATAGACTTTCTTATCAATATGGGTTTTTAATTCAGCAGTTTTTTCAAAAAAAGGATTATTATTGTTAGTTTGATATTGTGGGCAAATATTATTACTGAATAAATGAAGTTTGTAAGTAATAGTATTTTGGAAGTACCTAATCAGCTCAGCTTGACTTTTTCTCCCGCGAAATAACTCTCGTAGAATGGAAAATTGTATATGCTCATCTGTTAGATAAGGCAATGTTTCGCTAAACTGATTGTTATAGTAATTTCTTTTTTGCTCTTTACAACGAAAGAACAAACAATTCTCTGCATTTAGTAAATATTTGTATTCCTCTCTAGCAAGAATAGGAAATAATGCTTCATCAATTATAAACGAAAAGTATGGTTTTCGACATCTATGACGATGTAAACCACAAATAATATCATCTAACTTGATCGTTTCCACTTGGCAATGTGCTCGAGTTAGAGGATTAACAAATACAACCTGTTCTGTCGATGGATGAGCTTTATTCATAACCAATTCTTGGAGCTTATTATACGTTAGGAGAATAAAATCTGCATTTACTGGGCTTGTAGAAAGAAAGTGCTCACTAATTTTATCTTTCAAACCATAAATCATATTATAAAGTTTACAACTAGAAGCAAGAATAGCAAGTTCAGTTAGAATCTGTACTCCTTCTTTCTGAGATTTCACTACGAAAAGAACAGGTAGCTTTGTATGATTTTTTAAAGCAAGAGCACGACGAACAATCATAGAAATGAGATTTGGATTTGGTTGTCGGGATTTTGGTTGGTCGCTACCACAAACAAAAACAATGTTCTTTTGGTTGAAAAGCAACAACTTTTGTTCTTTTAGTGAAAAATTGTCAAGGAAATCATCATTAATGAACTGTCCTTGTTCAATAATTGTATTTATCCCTAAGGAAAGACTTAGAGGAAGCTTCCTTTTTAACGAACTAGAGACAGTCATAAAGCCACTCTCAAGTATTTTTGTCGATTTTTCTTTAAAAAGCACTAAAAATAGCTGCTAAAAGAAGTCCTTTATAAACGGCAGAAAAAAAGACATTCCTTTCTGATTATATTCTAATGAATTTTTTAGACATTTCTTCAATGTAAAACTCATTAAACCTTCGCTCTGACGCGTGACGAATCACTGTAAGCGATGAGTAGCGTCGATGCGAGCACGCCCTAAGCGTGTACTAATGCATTTTTTCTTTCTAAAATCAAAACAATTAATTCCGAAGGATAAAGAACTCTCTTACAAAAGTAATTAAAGCTGAGTTGTGAAATCTAGTAGCTGGAATTATTATTGAAAAGTATTTTCCAACTTTTTGCTTATAAGTCTCTTTAGATTCGTGGACTTGCCCATGAAGCATAATATATCCTCTTTCTTTAAATTGTAATCCGTGTAGTAGTGTTAGCATTGTTTCGCTAGGTTGTGTTTCAATTAGACAATGAGAACTTCGTGAATGTAAGTTGAGGTTTGACTGCTTTGAAAGAAATGATTTCAAAGAGACATTGTAAAAGTCAAACATCCGAAGCAATACTGCTATTGGAATTGATGTTTTATTTGACTCATAATTTGAAAGCATTGAACGGACAATATTGATGCTTTTTGCTAAATGTAATTGTGTATGCTTATGTACTCGTCGTAAAGAACGAATATAAGTTCCTAAATGAGAGACACTTAGCTTAGGTATGTACGAAAAGTCGAAATAACCATCAATTAACTTCTCCTTTTGAAAATCTACTATTTGTCCTTGCCAATACCCTTGCTTTCTCAAAGTGTCTGTATTTTGTGTAAACTGGTAAATTTTCCGAGCTAATAATGATTGCAATTCTTGTTCTTTCTGGGGATGAGATGTTTCAATTAGTGTTGCAAACTGTTGTCTTGAATCACCAGCAATAGTAAGACTATGAGTTGTTCCCCCAAATACGTTCTGGGTATAAAAACGATGTTTAATGTTATGTTGTTTTAAATAATCCGAAAAGTCATATAGTAATTTTTTTGAAGCGGTACCAAATCCTATATTAGCTTTGTAACTTCCATCTGCATCCATGAGTCCGCGCCAAAAAACTCGTCTAAATTGAGAATTATTTTGAAAGATGAGCGGTTCCCGAAGAGAAGGATATTTCCGTTCATTTATTAGTTGTCCCGAAAGAAAATTAAAGAACCGAACAAGCCACTTGCCTAGAATATTAACATTCCAGGCTTGAGCATTCTGTTGCTTGAAAAATTCTGTTCGTGAGCAAAATGTTTCTTTTAATAACTTGACTAAATTCTCAATGTGTTCTTTAGAGTTGTCTATAATATTAATGAAATAATTAGCAAGATGTCCATCTCCCATAATTACCCCTGTAAGATAAGCAAGGTCTTCTGTGAGATAGAGTGGTAGCTGGAAATCTTCCCCTCGGGCGGACTGGAATGGTATGAATTGTTTTCCTTGAAAGAATTCTTCCCAGAAGCTAAACAATCTGAAAAGAGGAAAGGGGAGTCGTGGTTGTTCTTCTAGATAGGAAATGATTCTCTTTTGCCAGCTACGAATGGATTTTGAAACATTTGAATCGGTAAAATAATAGTGGATTTTCTCGGCACAGGCAAGTGAATTCTTTCTAATTTTAGCAATCCATACTTGGTTTAATATTATATAAGGAAATGATTGCAAAATTCGTTCTCCAGAAACAAAATCCACTTTACGAATCATAATTGGATAAAGCTGAATTTGTCCCTTTGCTGTTAGAAACCTCTTACTTTGACTGGTTTCTAGTAACTCATTTGCAGTTAACCAATTGTTTTGTTTCAATGTTGTAGGATCTATTAACAGTGGATCTGTTTGCCAGTTCAAGAATTCAGTCATCTAGCTTCTCCTGAAAGATTATTGCTGTTTTCCTTTCTTAAACACCTCTTTGTACTATTGTACGAATTATTAATTGTTTAATTATTCTTTTAGGTAAACGATTATTACTTTCGGTAAACTCCTTATAAAAATACTATATATCTAGTTGTATATATATTTTGTTGAAGAAAATGACTCTTAAAGAAAGACACTTGATCAGAAAAGTACAAAAAACACTCATAAACGATTTACCAGAGGAGGAATTTGAGAAAGCTCTAGAACAAATAAAGCAACTAACTAACCCAAACGACAAACCACTGCAATTAGCTACTAAAGTAAAAATCCATCCAACAAAAGAACAGCAACAGATTCTCTGGGCATTAGCCGAAAATTGTCGACTAATCTATTACTTCGCGAATAAAGAACGAAAAGAGTGGTGGGATCAAAACAAAGACTTACCAAAGAGCCAACAAGATTTAGCGAATAAGCCAACCTATAACAGTCAATCAGCACAATTGCCGAAATTAAAACAAAAATATCCACGTTACAAGCAGAACTACTCAAAAACATTGCAAGCCACGCTCAAACATCTAGAAGCTGACTACAAATCTTTCCTTGCACTAAGAAGAAATGGAGATAAAACAGCAAAACCACCACGATTTAAAGGAAAAAAGTATTTTACCACTATCCATTACAATCAGAGTGGTTTTAAGATAGAAGGAACTAAAATAACTTTTAGTCATTTTTATCCAACAAAAGAAACGAAAGAAGTTGATCTGACTTTTCAAATGCAAGGGAAATTTGACCTCGTAGATAAGAAAGTTAAGCAAGTAACCATCTTTCAGATATATAAAACCAAAGAGTTCTTCTTGTCGATCATTTACGAACCTCAAATGCCAGACTATCAAGACAATGGCATCTACCAAGCAATAGATCAAGGAGTGATCAATCTCGTTGCAACAGTGAACAGTCATTCAGGGAAAACAATCACAGTAAAAAACAAGCGAGTAGACAAGTATTGGCAGCCAAAAATAAAGGAAGTGCAATCCATTAGGGATCACTGCAAGAAATTTTCTAATCGCTGGCGCTGGTACAATGACAAATTAAACAAAATGATTAGGAAACAAGCAAACCAACAAAAAGATTACCAACATAAAATAAGCAAAAAAATCGTAGAGAACACCAAAGCAAATACTATTATAATTGGTGACTTAAATGCTAAGGAAATGAGTCAAAAGGAGAGAGGCGATAAGAAGAACGATAAAAGTCGTCATCGAAGCATGCAGAATAGTGGTTCAATTGCTCGCTTTGCTCGATTCTTAACCTACAAAGCAAAGAAAGTAGGTAAGAAAGTAATACGAATCAGTGAACGAAACTCAAGCAAAAGATGCTGTTACTGTATGAAGAAGGAGAACCGAAAACTCTCAGAACGAACTATATGTTGTGATTGTGGGTTAGTCATTGACCGAGATATTAATTCTGCTGGAATTCACCTGCAGCGGTTCCTAGCAATACTAGCACTATCACTCAAACGCCCTATGGTCGGGCAACGACTCTTGAAAGCCTTTCGAGAGAAGTTTTTTCGCGACACACAGCCAATCGTCAAACGAAAGTTTCTCCAGCAATGGAGTTGGGAGGACTCGCAAGAAATCTCATGTTAACAAAAACACTTTAGGTTCTAGTTAACTAAGATAGATCATGATTAAGTATATCTATAGTTATACTCGAGGAAGAGACTAGATGGATATTAAAGAAGCAATATCAACGAATGCCAAATTCATTCTTGTTGGTTGTGAAACAGTCAAAGAACGAGATGGAATGAGTGAATTCTGGCATATATTAGTGAAAATCTGTAAAAAGACACCTTTGGAAGTTTTTGAATTACCAATCAAGGGATTGTTTCTAATAGCAATTGATAATGATCTAGAAGAGATAATGAGTAAAATAAAAGATGTTATTTCAGAGAATAAGTTTGAATTTATTGCATGCAGAAAATTTACACCACTTGATAGAATGATGGATAGTAATCTCGAGAGTTTGAAAGAAATTCTCCCTGAGATACTAAAAAAAATACCTGAAACAGCCAAGTGGAGAATTGCAATCAATCGTAGACATACGGGAATAAAAAGAAATGAGATTATCAATGCTATCGCAAGCCATCCTTCAGCACCAAAAGGAAAAGTTGATCTAAAGAACCCTGATTGGACTATACAAGTCTAAAGGATTCGGCCAGGAAGTTCAGCGGCGTATCA
>JAUVZH010000145.1 GCA_030602675.1 Candidatus Heimdallarchaeota archaeon
AATCCCTGTGACCTCTGCTCCGAATGATTTGGCAAGTTGTACAGCAAATGTTCCTACACTTCCAGAAGCTCCATAGATCAAAACTTCTTGTCCTTTCTGAATGTTTGCCTTTCTAAGAACAATCAATGCGGTAACTCCTCCAGAAGTTACGCCTGCAGCTGCTTCTTCAAAGGTCATATTAGTTGGTTTTAGTAACAGAATACCATCTTCAGGCATACATTTGTACTCAGCATAACCACCAAAATCCTCTGAAAAGGTAGAAGCAAATACTTGGTCTCCTTTCTTGAACAGCGATACATCTTTGCCTACTTCTTCAATTTCTCCAGCTAACTCCATCCCTAATATTTCTCTCTTTGGTTTTCTAAGACCTAAATATATTCGCGCGAAGAGCCATTGCCAGCGAGGAACATCGAATTTTCGCATTCTTACATCTCCTCTATGTACTGTTGTCGCATGTACTTTAATCAGTACTTCATTGTCTTTAGGAGTTGGCTTTTCTACTTCTTTGAGTTGTAGAACCTCTGGTGGACCATATTTTTCATATATTATTGCTTTCATCATTGCATTTAACACTCTAGAGTAGTTTGCTTATTCTCTTTAAGTAATTTATCGGTTAATAAAAAGTAGTTGAGCGAGGTAAAATTACTCACGCTCAATTTATGTGATTAGATTTTATCTTCTTTTCTTTCTCTCATATAACAATATACCAATAATATATATTGCAAAACTAATAGCGAGAAGTATTCCAAGTCTAAGCCATATTTCTGTGTCGGTAAAAGGAGTTCCAGCGAAAATTAAGCCAAAACCTCTAGTAGCATACCAACTTGGTAAAGCCCATCCTAAACCTTCCATTCCCATAAATCCTGGGGGAATAAAGCTACCAAATATCTGTTGGGGTACAATAAAAATAAAAGCTAATCCACCAGCTGCTCCAGCAGTTTTGGCAAAGTTCGCTGTAATAAGTCCTAATCCTACCGAGCAAAAGGTAAAAATCACCATAAAAACAATCACCAATAAGATTCCAGCAAACTTGCTTCCTAAGGAATATGCAGAACCAAAGAAAATTAATGGGCGATATCCAACAGCGACAGCTATACCTAATCCAATTACTAGTTGGATAATTGGTTTAATCGTATAAGAAATCATTTGGCTTAAGAAATATTCTGCGGTGGTTAATGGAGTTGTATTGATTCTTTTTTGTATGCCTGACTCACGTTCTCCAGCAACACCAGCAGCGACATCATATATTGTTAATAAGCCAGAATATGCTAGAAGACCTGGGAGCATTATTTCGAATATTGAGTATGTTTCTGTTTCATCCCATCCATAGTTATTGCTCATAACTAACCCGAAAATTAGAATAAGTGCAGGTGCTAAAAACATTGTAAACACTAAAACTAATGGATCCATTATTTGTCTTGTCATTTCCATCATAACAAGGGTAAGAATTCTTCGTGGTTGTATCATTAGATCCCCTCCAATATGCTTCTACCAGTAATTTTCATGAACACTTCTTCCAGATTTTTCACTTGATGTTCAGCAATTAATTCCTGTGGAGATCCTATAGCAATTATCTCTCCATAATCCATGATTGCTACTCTATCGCACAATGCTTCTGCTTCTTCAATATAATGGGTAGTTAAAATGATAGTATGTTTTTGGTCTTTTTGTGATTTAAGAAAATCCCAGACTTTTCGTCGATTTCGAGGATCCAAACCCACAGTTGGTTCATCTAAGAAGAGAATATCCGGTTCGTTAATTAGTGATATAATTAAGCTTAGTTGTCTCTTCATTCCGCCACTATACCCTCGAGTAAATCGATTGCGAGCGTCATACAATCCTAATAGCTTCAGCAGTTCTTCTCCGCGTTCTACAATTTTGTCTTTTGGCATCATATACATATTTCCAAAAAACTTGATGTTGCCTAAACCCGTAAGGAATTTGTATAAAGCTGGTTCTTGTGGACAAACACTAATCATCTCTTTTATCTTCTTCATCTCTTTTTCTACGTTGTATCCACCAACAGACGCTATCCCTTCAGTTGGTAACAGCACACCAGTTAGAATGTTAATAGTTGTTGTTTTTCCAGCTCCATTAGTTCCTAGAAGGCTGAAAACTTCTCCTTTCTCTACGTGAAATGATAGTCCATCAACCGCTTTGACGTCTTCCATACCACGTTTCCCTTTGAAGTGTTTCTTTAGATTCTTCACTTCAATGGCGTTGTTCTCATTAAAATCAACAATCTTCTCAATTTTTGAGACTTTATTTTTTTCTGAGTCAATCATTATAATTAACCCACCACCAAGGTAATTGGCATATTTTCACTTAAGAATTTTATGTGTTTCAGAAGACGTACAGAATAAAATTCAAAAAGAAGCTAGAAGTAATAACTAATTCACTTTGTCATTTCTTTATTCTCTAAAACAAAGTCTTTAAGTTCATTTTGGGCCTTTTCCAAAAGCAGAGCACGTTTAATTACAAAATCAATATTCGTAATAATATCCTTAATTTTTACACGCAAAGATAAATTCATCTTTTTATTTCTTTTGTAATTTGAATTTGATTCTAGTTGGGAAAGCAAATCAACAAATTTGGGGCGCCAGGAAATAAGAAACCGTCTATTGTTAAGTATAACCTCATTCAAATAAATTCCAATGGAACCCATATAATATATTCGAGGTTTTAGATATTCTTTCTTTGTAATTGTAACGTAATCTTGTTCTCCATATCCAGAAAGATTTCGTGATATGGTACTTCTGGAATAACCCGTCAATCTCAGTAACATTTCTTGGTTTATTTTCTCTCGAGTAATTAGAAAAGATAATATTTTGTTTATAATTGGATCATCCTCAACAAACATATTCATCCGAACAAACCGATCGACTAAAGATGACTCAAGTTTTTTAATTTCAGATGGATATTCAATGAATGCATCAGACTGTAATAAACCAGAAACATCTTCTTTTAGATAATCAGTTTTTTCTAACTCTGTATGTGCTCTTCTTTGTGTTTCAAAGTAATTCCTAATTCCATTAAGTCTTCTAAAAAGAAAGGTAGACTCAAGAGGATATTTATTCTTTAGTTGTTCTAATTTTACTTGCAATTCAATAATGAACTTCTCATGTTTTTCGAGTTTTCTATTAACCTGCGTTCTAGGAGTCATTATAGTAAAAACCTGTTCATCTTCAATAGTGTAGATGTTTGTGTGGGTTTTCGGAATAAAATTGCGTGTAACAATTGATGATTTTAAAAATGATTTTAATGTAATAGAAATAAATCCTGTTGAAAAGCCAGTTAATTCTTTCAGTTGTTTTTGAGTTATAGAATTATAAATCTTAAAGTAGGCAAAGATTTCTGTTAATTTGAGATCCACTTGATATTTTTGAGCTATTTTTAAGTAGAATTCAACAATTTGTTGTTCAACTTCTTTGAGTTCACCTTTTGCTAATTCTACGGGAAAATCATGTGCCATTTCTTTTCTTTCCACTACATCAACAATCATTATTCAATCATATATCTACTTATAAATTATGCTCATAATTGTTTTTCTAAATTATGAAATTTAAATAATCATTTATATATCGGTTATGTAGTATATATCTTGGGTTTAAAACATGGATTACTCACAACTAGTAGGAAAAGTAATTGCAGATAGGAATAGTAGAAAGTTAGGATTATGTCTTGATATTAGAAGATCACTCATATCAGGAGCTTCTGGAGATAAACCCTTCATAACAATGAAGGTAAGAATCGAACGAGTACTTAGAGACTCGATAATAGTTCAGGTTGAAGCTAAAAAAATTCTAAAAATTGATGGAATCTATGCTTGGATTGATACCACAAAAGAGGAATTTAATGAAACAATAAAAAACGCAAAAAAAGTAGAACTTTCCAAGAAAAAAAACAAAAATGCTGATCTTGCTAATCTAAGGAATTACAGACCACGACCACCATCTTCATGATTTTAAAAATGATAAAAGTCACTTAGAACATGGAATAGCTGCTTCTGAAGATTTGAATTGTAAAGAATTATTTTAGGTTGTCATCCAATTATCTGACTTCTTTGGGAACATTACATTGAAAATTATCAGAAGTAGGATTAAACAGATTCCTTCTAAAACTAAAGCTAACCACCAACCAACCATCATAGTAAAGATGAAGCCTACAGCTAGTGCTAACATAATCACTAAAATACTGATAATCTTTATCTCTTTGTACTTTGTTTTTACTTCTTCGATGACATATTTGTATTTAAATTTACCAAACAGGAGTATTTTCAAGAATAACCCACTCATACCAATAATGAATATTGCTGGTAATTGAACAACAGTCATAAGAAGAACATCCATGAAGTGTGCTTGCTTAAATTGGAGTAGTATAGCAACCAAAACCATAAGCGGAACAGTAGAGAACAGGAATGGCATTTTCGCTTTAATTTGGTCTCGTATATTTATTGGTAATGAAGATGTGATCGTTTCCCCACCTGTTTCTATACTCGTTATACCAATGATAATAAAGAACGTAGAGAAAATAGCAAAACTCATGATGTAGAGAACCATTGCAGGGATGCCTGTTTTCCCGAGATACATGTCTAGAGCGTATGCTAGAGCGGTAGTAATTGGAATCATTATGGGCATTAACATATAGGTTATCATTTGTAGCTCTCGAGTAATGAGCGCTAAATCTCGTTTCATGTAAGCTCTTGTTGGTTTAAAGACTCTAACCTCGATTGGAGTCGTTTTCTTTCTTGTTCTTGATTTCTTAGTTTTACTTTCAATTAATGTTATATCTTGTAATGTTTGTAATGCTTTTCTGAAAACTAGAATTGCTAAGCCTATTTGTAGAACTGTACCTACGGTAGATCCTATGACAACTAATAATGGTACCTTTGTTACACCAATTACTATACTAGTTAATAGATAACCTCCAGCAAATGGAAATGGGATAAAACTTAGAACCTTGTTTACAATATCTGCTGATTGTGTTGAGATAAACTGGTTTGCTGGATCATAGAGTAGGGGTAACTTGGTAATTGCCATTTGAATGGCAAATGAAGCAAGCATTGTGAATATCAAATAAATTAACATACTCCCGATTCGGATAAAATTTGCCATCCGGTTATTTTCTTCTTGATCTTCCATAACTTTCGCCATTTTCCGACCTAACAAAATTGTAAGACTCAAATTGAAGACAGTGTTTGCTATATTTACAATTAAACAAACACCTATCATTAGAAAATTCTCTGCTAACCCAATCCCCATACCCTTTGGTAGATTTATCCCAATAATTGTTCCAATGGGTAAAGCAAGGAATAAAACAATCATTTGGACGTCAATTCCTCTTAAGAAAGTGAAAAAACTGATTTTACTGACATCCTTTCTCGAATAGGGTAAAGTACTTATCCAAGTGTACGGTTCTTTCGAAAGAAAACCCCATGTAAAGGTTATAGAGAAGAGGACCAGAATTATTGGCTGTAACAATAAATATCCACTTACAGAAAATCCTCCTACGAAAAGATTCCAAGTCTCTTCTACAAGAGGAATCCCTGAGACAATATTAATTTGTAAGAATGATAAAACTGGCATGGCAGTAAAAACTACTATGTAGAAAGCGACCAAGATTTTCATTATAATAGATTGAGTACCAATACTCTCTCTTTTCTTGCCAACTCTTTCTAGGAATTTTGCCTTATTACTACCTGCTGCTTGTTGTTGAGAATGAAATATTGATTCAGTGAAGACTCTCTTTGAAATTTTATAGAGTTCCTTATTCGAATACTCCGCTTCAGTCACCGGTTACCACCATTGTTAGTTAATTTTCTCAAATTGCTTATGATGCGATTAACCGATTCATCTTGTTGAGTAAGTTTGAGGAAGATTTCCTCGAGATCAGCACCAGCTTTATCAGCTAGTTTTGACAACTCATCCATGGTACCAGTGGCAACTGCTTTCCCTTCGTTTATTATACAAATCCTATCACAAACATCTTCGGCTACTTCTAAGATATGAGTAGAAAAGATAACTGATCCACCATTTTCCGCATGTAGTTCTAATATTTCTTTTACAACTTTCGCAGATTTTGCATCAAGTCCTGTAAGCGGTTCATCCATGATCAGCAACTTTGGTTCATGTAATAAAGCAGCAATAACTTGCATTTTTTGTTTATTACCTCTAGATAAGGTTGCTATGAGTTTGTCATAGTATTGCTCAGCTTCCAAACTCTCGAGATATCTTTGCAATTTAGCTGTTGTATCCTCCGGATTTAATCTCCGAATAGATGACGTGAAATCAAAAAGCTCTTTGGGTGTCATGGATTTGTATATCAAGGGTTCTTCTGAAACATACCCAATTCTTTGCTTAATAGCCATTTCATCTGTGCTAGGAAGCAAATCAAAAACAGTTATATCTCCAGCATCTAACTCGAGTAAGCCTAAAATTAGTTTCACAGTTGTTGTTTTTCCAGCACCGTTTGGACCTAAAAGACCAAAAATTTCCCCAGGTTTGACAACAAAAGACAAACCATCAACAGCTCGCACATCTCCAAATGTTTTTACGACATTACTTACTTCTACAATATTATTGACCAATTTTACCTAATCCGCGATAAAAATTCCTTTATTGTAGTAGTAATGAACAAACGAAAATATAAGACTAATCAATAGACTTGTTTTTCAGAAGTGAAATTTCTCACCGATGAGTTCTTCAGATAAAGTCCACAATTCCTCTTGATCATCCAAGTTATAGGATGCTGGACTTGATTCTGATTCAAT
>JAUVZH010000029.1 GCA_030602675.1 Candidatus Heimdallarchaeota archaeon
CTTCAGTCAATTTAAAATCAGTAATCTCTTCACTTGTTTTGCTACTCATACTTTCAAATAAAACAAAAATCTGATGATTTAATGCAGATTCCTCTTCTTCCAGTATTCCCTTTTCACCAAGCAATTTGTTATGTTTGCTCACCAATTTTTCCAGTTGCTTGTATTTTTGATCATATTCTTTGTATGTTATTCTTAACCCCAAAAGGTTCTTTTTATCATTTTTCATTTGAGTTTTCTTTTCAGTGATATTAGCTTCGATTTCTGGTAACTGTGTAAGATCTTTGCTAATAATGCCAATATAATTTTCAAGATTATTTATTTCTGAATTAATGATTTTCTCTACTTTAGATAAATTACTCCAAGCCTTTTCGTAACGATCTATTTGGAATAATCTGTCGAACAACTTCTTTCGTTCTTTATCTTTTGCTGTTACAATTTGACCAATTTCCCCTTGAGAAGCATATACTGCACTAATAAATGTTGTAGCATCTATATCCAAAATTTCTTCCATTTTGAGTCGAACTGCATTTCGTCCTTCTGCTATTGTCTCTTCCAGTGTTTCATTAATCAAAACTTGTGTTTGTGTTGCTCTTGTCTCTTCTCTTTTAGTTAATTCGTCTGTTATTCTATAGTTGGAACCATCAACATTAAATCGAATAGTGATTTTACCTTGCTTCTCCCCGTACCTTATCATATCAACTAAATTTCTTCCGGAAACTGTTTCTCCAAATAACGATAGATAAATGCTTTCGAGAATAGTGCTTTTTCCTGCCCCATTCTCACCTATTAGGACATTATTTCCTTGATAGAAATCTATTTTTTCATATTTGTAGGTCTTGATGTTCTCAAGTTCAATACTGGAAATTTCGAATGTTTTCATACTACTCCCCCTCCTTAAAGAAATGCTCTAAATCAGCCTGTTTTGTCACTTTATTGTTTTGATTAACAATTTTAGGTGGTCCGCTTACTGATTTTTTACTTGTTTTTGGTTGTTTTGCTGGCTGACTTTTGGATTTCTTTGTTTTGATTTTTGTAGTTGCAATTTTTTTGATATCAGATTCAGTTAATTGTGATGAAATTTCAGATACTAAATTATAAATTGCCTTAACTTCATCTGCTAAATCCGATGATATTATTTTTTGCCCAAGAACCTTAATGGTTTCATTAGTTATGTCTAACCATTTGTTAACTGAACTCTTCTTGATGTTATATGATTTTTCTAGCAGTGCTTTTAATGCTTCTTCTGAGGTTAATCCTACTTTTGCTTTATCCAAAATGATGTTTGATACTTGCTGATTTGATATTATATGCAGTGCTTTTGACTCTTTTATTGCTGGAAGTTTTGTAAAATTAACCAAGTTTTGCTTTCCTAAAGGTAATTCACCTACAAAATCATATCTAATAATGGCACCTTCTAAATCATGTTTCTTGACAAAAACATTAGCCTTTTCCATAATTTCATCGATCGTTGAATCATCTGTAAAATTGTATGTGAATCGTCCTTTTGGTCGAACATCAAATTCCTGTCTTTCAACTTTCAAATCCCAAGAATTTTCTTCTGGATTTAAAGTTGTTTTAATGCTATAATATCCTGATTTTCTTAAGAAACCATCTTTGTCTGGTTTTCCCCAATCGTTCAAACTTGTTTGTTCAGTTGAACCGGGGCAATAAATATTGTTTTCAGTTTCTTCCCATACTTTATGATAGTGACCTAATGCTATGTAGTCAAAACCTATACTTGCTAATTGATAACCTGAAATATCAAAAATTGAATCACTTACTTGCCCTTGTAAATAACCATGAAGTGCTAAAATATTGAATTTTGATCCATCAAACGGATTATTTCTTAAAACAGTTTCAATTACATCTCCAGTGGTTTTGCCGTACTCACCAATACCAGTAAACCGAATGTGCTCATTAATATCAATTGTTTCATCTTGAACATACTGAAGATAACCCAAATCATCTAGGAATTTCAGAACCGTACCACCAAATCTTTGAGCTTGAGCTTTTGAAGCATCATGATTTCCTCTAATAACATAAAAGGGAATATTTGCTTGTCTAAACTTGTCAAGTATTTGAATAGAAAAACGTAAAGCCCCAGGAGATGGTCTAAATTGGTGAAACAGATCACCACAATGAATAACAAAATCTGGTTTTTCTTCAATCATTAATTTTGTGCATTCATTCGCAGCTTCAAAGAAATCATACCACCGCTCTCTTTTTTGGTATTGAAAATAATCTAAATGCCAATCAGCAGTATGGCAGAAATGATATTCCTTATTCTTTTTCTCGCTAATTTTCTATTCACCTGTGAATTTTATTACTAAATTCTTCATTTTGGACAAATTGAGTTCCATTATTTATCCAATTTAAAGTCATCTTCATATTTTTGTGGTTTTCTCATCGAACTTTTTTGTTTTTCAAGAGCTGCTTTCCAAGATTCAGTAATTTGAACTCCTTTACCTCCAAGTTTTCCATCAAATGTAGCTATACTAACTAACGCTGGTATCGGTAAACTTGGACCAACTATTACTGCTTCTCCTACATTTAATGCTGGTAGGTCATTCAGTAAATCTTCGCTCATACTCTCACTTGATCGTAAAATTTGTTGCTGATCATAAGGATTTACTATTTTTAGGATGATTTGTGTGTTACATTGTGATAACACATCACTATCTAATCTTCCAGGTCGTTGTGAAACGAGACCTAATCCCACACCGAACTTTCTTCCTTCTGCAGCAATCTGTTTTAGGATTGAAGATGATCTACCTGAACCAGGTATGAAGTTATGAGCTTCTTCTATAATCATTAAAACCGCACATGGTAATTTATGAGGTGTTAGTTCATTTCTTACTTGTGCTTTGCCAGCATTGAAAATCTTTCTGGCAATTAAATCAACAATTGTTTGTTGAGTTTTGGAGCCTAATCCTGTTAGTGTGATAATACTTATTTGATTTGGTTTTACTAATGAGGGACCACTTGCATTATAAACAGGAAGTTCTGAACTTTTGGTTAATACATCTCTTGCAGGAGCAAGATCTATTCTTGAAAACAAACCAAATTTGGAATTCTCTAAACAATTTGCTTCCGTTTTACTGCTCTTTCTAATTTGCTCCTTTCCTTTATCATCTATAACTACATCTTCTCTTAGATCTTTTATTATAGCATTAATTTCATTTTTTAGATCTTGTAAATCCCAATCGACTTTCTTTTCTTGTAAACGCCAATAGGCTCTACTTAGTAAATCCCTTTGAATAGTTGCTTGCTCTGGTATCTCGAGAAGATCTAGAAGTGCAGTATGACTAAAATTACTTAATTTGAAAGCAATTCTTTGCCTTCCGGTTGTTCTTTTTGCTGAAAAAACAGCAATATTACCATTAATATTCTTATTTTTTATAAATGGCACATAATCCTCATGCGGATCAACTATGACAACTGAACCTTGAAGATTATTGATTATCCTCGAGACAATTACAGCGACACTATAGGATTTACCAGCTCCTGTAATTGCTAGAACTGCAAAGTGTTTTGAGACCAATTCATCAACATCTAATTTTACTTCTACTCCTTTATGTGAACGTAATTCACCTACTGAGATGTGCCCTTTTCCGAAGATTTTCGATAAGATTCCAGAAGGTGCTCGAGAGACTTTTGCACCTGGATAAGGTGGAAAACGTGGAGTAACAATGCGATCCCTTTCCTCATCTAAATAGCCTAGAATTCTTGCTGCTGCTCCCAATCGTTCTCCTTCTTCGATACGCCCGAGTAATTTAAGACGATCTATCGATTCAGGAGATTTGATTAAACTTTCAACTAAGTTTTCATTACTTAGAGCTATTTTTGAAATCATAGCAATAACAGGTTTTGCTACAAGATTTTTAGGATAATCAATAACTACTAGCTCACCTAACTCCAGAGGTGTTGTTCGAGCAATTTTAGGATCAACAATTAAATTAACCTCAGAGGGAGTTGAAATACCAACAATAATGGCTACAGCTTTATTATTATCTCGAGAATTGGATTTTTTAGGCAAAGTATTGAACACTCTCTTCGTTTCTACCTTCTGGGAGTAAAATATTAACTAATAATTTTTCGTATTATCTTTAGTTCTTACCTATTAAATGAAGGGTTAAAGATACATATATCCTGCTAAGATACCTCCTCCTGATAGTAGCGAAATAGCAACTAAAACAATCCCCTTGACAATTGTTTTTTTACCATTACGTTCATCCCAACCAGTCGCCCACTGAATCGCTCCTACAATAGCCAACACTACTCCAATTGCAAAACAAATAGCTACTAAGAAAGCTATAGCGTTGCTTAGAATAGACTGAATGTTATTAGGAATGTCCTTTAAGTTTTCAATAATATCGAGCTTAACTTGCAAGAATTGATCCTTGGGTCTGGATATCATCATGAATCAAATAAATGTAACAATTTGGGAATAAAAACCCTAAAGATTAGGACCTTTGACTTATAGACCATGTTTTACGAAAGCTCCCATAAGAGCTAATGCAGTTGTTGAAAAGGCTATGATTATTCCTGTAGTCAGTGCTAAGTGCCAGTGTTTCATTTTAGATTTTGTAGTGAATGGTATGTAAAGAGTATAACACCAAACACCGTATTGAATTAAAAAGACCCAATAGAGGGAATTAAAGGAAATGAATGCAAGAAAAGAACTTTTGTAGAGATCATATTTTTTGATATAGGATAGGATGATCAAACCAATCCAGACAATTATGATTAATAAAGTAAGAATCATGCGAATAATATCAGCAGCACTTTCTGAGGAAAATGGTAGAGAAAGTAAAGCGAAAATTGGACCTAAATCATGCTCCCGAGTAACATGTACACCTAGAACCCCTTGAATGTAGGTTTCTAAATCATTTAAAAAAGGAATGCTAAACAGCAGAACAACGATTAACATTGTTGCTATCATAGCAAGAATCTTATCGAAATTGCGTTCACGAACATTTTGAAGGAAGAAGAAAGGAACAAGAATTAATGCAATAGGTTTAGTTAGAATTGCCAAACCAAGGAAGAAAGCTTCGAGGAAGAAATAATCTTGATCATGGAATATGAAAGCAAGTAGAATAAAAACAAACATCAAAGAATCAAACTTACCATGCATAGAACTAGTCATCAAAACCATGGGAGTAATAAACCAAACAGCAATGGGTATTTTTAACCGCCAAACATTTTCTACTTTTGGTTTTAGTAAAATGTAAAGTAAAATAACTACTTGAATATCGAATAAGAGAATTAGACCTTTAATAATCGGAAAGAACATCCCTTCGGGGAAAACAAGCAAAACTAAAGAGCTAATATACATCCATAAAGGAAAATAAGCATAAAAGTGTTTAATACCCTTATTTTGGAAACTCTCAAGAGTAGTTTCATATGGATTTTCACCATTAAGGAAAAGTTCAGCTGCTTGTTTCCAGACATTCATATCTGACGAGGTAAAGTCCCAGAGAAAAATACGAACGATTATACCTGCGAGAATAATGCTACCAAAAACAAGCCAGGAGGTATTACTTGTAGTGAAAAATTCTTTCAGCTTTGGAAATCTTGAATCGGTTATTGCTCTTTCTTCGTACATGTTTTCAACTCAATTAGAAGTCAAATTATTAGTATATTAACACCTACACATTTGATGAAAATGTTGAGAATAAATATTAAAAGATATTAGATAAACTTAGAAAATACAATGATGTTTTTGATGTCATTTCTGGAAGAAAATAAAAAAATACACTAAAATGTTATCTTTTATGCATTATTTTTACTTTCGCCTTTTAAATATATTCTATTTTGGAATCTTATTTTGAAACATTATATTTGGAGACTAAAAAACGTGAAAAAAATCAATCCTAAAATACTCGGTATAACCTTCATGATTTTATCAATGCTTGTTGCTGGTGGTTTAGCAGCAAAGACTGCTATCGCAACTCCTGGTTCAGCAATTGGAGATGATTCAAATCCAGGTAATGGAGGAAATTAATTTATTTTTTCCTCTTTAATTTATTTTATTTAGTAAGAACAAGTATCTATTTATAAATTAATTTTTTAAGAAAGCTTAAATGTGATATGAATTAAATTATCACAGATAAATTTGAATGTTGTAAAATCTAAAAAAGAGATAAGAAATGAAATTCAGATAGTATTTAATGAGATTAAAGAAGAAACAGGTTGGGAATTTATAAAATTACCAAATGAATTATATATTGATATAGGTGATGCATCAGAATATTACGAAAGCTTTGGTGTCAACAGAACAAAAGAGAAATCAATATTTGGTTCATGGATAGAAGATGTAAAACATGAATATAACAAAGATGTAATTTGGGAAATGGTAATAATAAGAGAAGCATTTTCACTTTTCATTGAAGAAAAAATATTATATTGCGAATTGAGTGAATTAACAAATTTCTTTTTAAATATTGTTGCAATTAGCTACATTCAAAAGAAATATCCAGATATTGAATTAAATGTAAAAATCACAACTGTAAGATCGCGATTTAGAGCACAACGGGAAGGTTTAAACGAAAGAGAAAAAGCGCTTCATTTAAAAATTGGGGCGCTTCTAGATGAAGTTATAAACCAGAGAATTTCATACAAACTTATTTTAAATACATATTTTCATTACCTTGAAGATTATGATAAGAAGGATTTTGATGTCATTGAATTACTAGAAGATTTTTCAAGATATTTATCAAGTAGCTCCGAGGAAATTGCTGCACCCATTTTTCTAAAAGAAAAAACAAAAAGGGTTTTTAAAGAACTATATAAAGGTGGATATAAAACAACAGCACTTAAAATAGCTGAAAGACTTAATGTCAATCAATCAACTATATCTAGACAATTGAGCAAAATTGATTCAAGATTCTATGCTAAGTGGAGAGCAATGAAAAATTGGAAAAATCTTGGTTTATATACACATTTAATTATAGTTAAGCTTCCGATTGATGATAAAAATAAAATTACTGGAATAACAAAGGTATTAATGGAAAATAGATATATTTTTCAAATTTATGAAGGTAAAAATAATGAAAATATATTCATTTATACAATTCTTCATTGTCCTTTAATTGTTGCACAAAATATTGAAAATAAACTTTCTAGATTACTAAAGAAGGGAATAATTACTTCTTTTGTGATTAAACCTATCGTAAACACAACATACAAAACTGCTGTTGTTACAAAACGATTTAAACATTCAATAGAGAATTTTAAAAAGCTATTAAACAATGAAATCCCTTGCGATAGAATCTGTTTATGGAATACAGATATTTTTCAAAAAACAGATATAACAATATTAGACAAAAATGACAAAGATTTACTACACTTTCTATCTATTTTAATATCAAACTCTATTAAACAAAGCGGTGTTTATGGTTGTTGGGTACCTAAGACTAAGCAGCTTTTAGAAAAGAACAATATTGATATTAATAATGCTCAAGAATCTGCATCATTCTTGAACAAATTTAGAAATCAAGCAATGGAAAGAAATCTGTTAGACTATATGATAATGGTTTCATTAAATACAGCAACTTCAAACTATTTAATTATACATATTAAACATAATCCAAAGGACAACATTATAAAGAAATTAAGTGACGATCTTTCTTGTTTTACTTCAATTGTATTTTTATCTTCATATCAAGACCTAATAATATCATTAATTGGACCTCAGTATAGTGATTCATTAACAAAAATTATAATCGATAGAATAAAAAAAGATAATATTGATTTTGAATATTTCTCATGTCAAGTAAAGAATTGGCGTTATCTCCCATTAAATGAATTATATGATTTCGAAAGCAAAAAATGGTTGATAAAATAATAAAAAAAATATTGAAAAGAGGTTCTTATTCTCCTCCATTTCCTGGATTGTCATCAGATGTCATTCCTGCAGCGCCCGGTGAAATAGCAGTTTTTATTCCAAAACTACCAGCTACAAGCATTGATAAGATCATGAAAGTTATTCCGAGAATTTTAGGATTAAGTTTTTTCATTTTATAGTTGCTCCATTATTTAATTATCAAAGTATAATCTGAAATCTAGTATTTATACGGAAATGTTGAAAAATAATTGTACACAAAGAAGAGTTGAAAGTGATTTTTATCGAATTATGCACTTTCTTCTATTCTTTCGGATATATCTCCAAATTTCCTTTCTTCTTTTGCAATGAGTCGTTTAATGTTATCCCTGTGTCTGAAGAGAATAAAAACTCCTGCTAAGAACCCTCCGATTAAGAGTGGTATGCATGTAATAATATCAAACTTCATTATATAGTAGGTTTCGAGAAAGATGAATATTGGCAAAGTTGGAGTAGTAACCACATTTGCTAGTGATGTATATCTTGTTGTAAAAACAATTGTGAACCACACTACAGCTAACCCAACTGTTGATACTGGTACGAAGTTAAGGAATACTCCTGCAGTTGTTGCCATACCTTTCCCACCCTTAAATTTTAGCCACACAGGATAGTTGTGTCCTAATACTGACATTATTCCTGCTCCTACTACTACTGCTTGTCCTATTGGATCTGTAAAACCGAGAGTGTACACTTTTATTGGATTTGGTTGTATTACCACTAATCCTACTATCAGTCTTGCTGCCCAAGCCAGTACTCCTCCTTTGATTACTACATCTCCTATGATTGTTAAAGCAGCTGCTTTTTTCCCTATTAGTCTATAAACATTTGAAAAACCGGTATTCCCACTCCCATAATCTCTAATGTCAATTCCTTTCATTATCTTTCCTAATACCCATCCCGTTGGAAAGCTTCCTACCAGATAACTTCCTATTAGAACTAATACGTATACTACTGCTTCGTGTATTGCCATTTTATTATACTACTTCCTGTTTCATTCAATTATTTTATTGTTTTTTAAAAGAGTTCCGCTTATACTTACTACTTTTTTATATATGTGAAGAACAGTGATCCTGGTCCTAAATGGCTTCCTACTACTGGTCCTACTAATCCTATGTATTGCACTCTGCATCTAAATGTTCCTTCCACTCTTCTTCTGAATACTTCTGCTACGTCTGGCATGTTTCCATGCGTCAATGCTATTATTGATGTGCTATCCAATCCTTCTTCTTTCAGGTGTTCTATCATCCAATCCATTGCTCCCTCTGCTCCTGGAACTGTTGTTAAGCTTGATGTTTCTCCTTCAGCTATTGTTAGTATTGGCACTCTTCCTAATAATCTCCCTACTAATCCTCTTGCTCTACCTATTCTTCCTCCTTTTACTAGATACTTTAACGTGCTTGGAAAGCCTATTACTCTCACGTGTTTTATTGCAGTCTTTACTATATCACATACCTCATCAATAGTTAATCCTTCATTTACTGCCCATGCTGCCATTAATACTACCAAACCTAATGATGCTCCTGTAGCAAAGGAGTCGAAAATCCTGATATCCATCATTGGTAGCATGCTTCTGGCTTGTTCTGCTGATTCTATTGTAAAACTCATTTGTCTCGAGATATGTATTGAGACTATTGTTTCTGCTTCGCTTGTAGCATCTTCATATGCTTCAAAAAACAGTGCTGGTGATGGTGGGTTCGTTGAAGGAGTATCTCTTAGGAAAGGCATTTTATCGTAGAATTCTTCTGCTGTAAGGTTAATTCCTGCAGTAAATGTCTCTTCATCCATAAAAACTTTCAATGGTACAACTATTATCCCTAATTCTTCCACTACTTTATCTGGCAAATCGCATGTACTATCAGTTACTATCTTGACCTTTTGCAATGCCTACTTTCCTCAAACCATTAACATTAGCATTTAGCACTATTGCAATAATAAAAGTATTTGATAAAAAAAAAGAGTATTATTTCCTCCAAAAAGGAGGAAATTTATTTCTATATTTAATTTTAACTTGCTTCTTCTACGAATAAGAATTCTCTGTGTTGTTTTGACATGTCATCAATCTTGAGTCGGGATATCGCACCATGTTCTTTGCATCGTTTTATTAGTACTTTTGGTTCATTTGTATGTATGTGGACTCGTATCATATTATCATTCTTTGCCACTACTAATGATCCACCCATGGTACCAAGCATTTCTCTTGCGAATTCTGCTGTTAGATCATCTGATTCAATGATAAACTCTGTACAGAATTGATATTCATCATCTTCTTCTGTATCTCGAGCTATTGCTTTAACTTCAGCTACTTCACCGACATCATCAAGATCTTCATTCTTGAAGGCTTTAATCCATCCTTCCATAATATAGACGAATCCTTGTCCTCCAGCGTCTACTACTCCTGCTTTTTTGAGCACTGGTAGTAATTCTGGTGTTTTTTCAAGGGTTCCTTGTGCAGCTTCATATGATGTATCTAGCATATCTAAGAAACTAGAGCCATTTTTTGCAGCTAAACTTGCTGCTTCAGCTGATTTTCTTATTACGGTTAAAATGGTTCCTTCTTGTGGATTAAGAACTGCTTCATATGCTTTTGCTGCGCCATCAACAAAAGCTTGTGAGAATTCTGCTGGTCCTATTTCGCTATAATTATCAAGAGAATTACTAAATCCACCAAAAAACTGTGATAATATAACTCCTGAATTTCCGGTTGCACCCATGAATGATCCACGGGCAATTAATTGTGCTGTTTCTATTGTATTTGAGGCTTCATTGTTATCTAATTCTTCAATAATAGCCTCTACTGTTAAGTACATGTTTGCTCCTGTGTCACCGTCAGCAACTGGAAAAACATTTATTGCATTTAAGTGTCTGCGATACTTTTTCAGCAGATTTGCGGAAGCGCGCATCATATCTGATAATAGTTCGCCACAGAATAATTGAAGTGTTGCCATTTTTATATGTCTCCTGTTTATTTTTGGTATAAAACTATCTTTTTACCAATTTCTAATCTTTATTTATCTATGACACATTTAAACATTTCTTTTACGACTAAAAAATACTATGAAAACGCGTCACAATATGCGAAAAAATTCTTTAAATATACGAAAATTGATGTTTTTATTGTTGATTAATTTACTCTTTAGAAGATTTTCTGTTGAAAAAAGTGCGAATTCTTTTGTCAAAAAAAGCATTTTTTTACTAAATTGCTTTATTTGAGTTTTTTATAGTTGACTAAAATATTTAACTTTAACGATTTATATTAATATATATTTGAAAAAATAATAATAGGTTTGTGATATTAAATCAAAGTAATGTAAAAAATTAATTAATTGTTGGCTTTTTTGGAAGATTTAGTGAATAAAAATTTATAAGATAGTGAAAATATGAGATTTGGTGCCCATATATCAATTTCAGGTTCAATAGCTAATTCAATCCCAAGAGCTATAGATTTAGGGTGTGACACTTTTCAGATTTTTACTCGAAATCCACGTAGTTGGACATCAAAAGAATTAACAAATGAAAGGATTTTGGAGTTTAAAATGAATATTTCAAGCTCAGATCTTAAACCAGTCTTTGTACATATGCCATATCTGCCAAATTTAGCTAGTCCTGATCCTGAAATGTGGGAAAAATCGATTTTTTCTTTAAAAGAGGAGCTAAATAGATGCGATTTACTTGAAATTCCCTATATTGTTACCCATCTAGGCAGTCCCAAAACATCTGGTAAGGAAAAAAGTGTAGAAAAAGTGATTCAATCTTTGAATAAAGCACTTACTAATTACAATGGAAATACAACAATTTTACTTGAGAATACTGCAGGAAAGAATGAATCTTTAGGATCAAACATTGATGATATTTGTAATATTATTACAAAAACAGAGGTCCAAGATAAACTCGGTTTATGCTTGGATACTTGTCATGCATTTGCTTCTGGTTATGATTTAAGAGATCAAACTGTTATTACTAAACTGATTGAACAAATAGATGGTTGTATTGGTTTGAATAAACTTCTATTAATACATGCAAATGATGCAAAATTTGACTTAGGTGAAGGAAGAGACAGACATGAGCACATTGGTTTAGGTAAAATTGGTGAAATAGGATTTAAATTACTGCTAAAAGAAAAAAAACTTAGAAAAGTCCCCTTTATTTGTGAAACACCTGTTGATGAAAGACGGGATGGTAAAGGGAATTTGGAATATTTAAGGAAATTACTAGAAAAAGCTAAATGAGATAAACTTCATCGCGTAATTATGCGAAAACATCACATGTGCTTGCTTCTCTGGCAATTATTGGTGCTAAATAATCCATCTTTTTCGAGAAAATGGGATTCATACTCTTTGCTATCGTAACAATTATGCTCATTTTTTCACTGTTAAACATAGGTGCAACTGTACTAATGTCACCCTTTGATACTTCTTTTCTCATTGCTAATTCAGCTAAAATACTTGCACTTGTGATTATTTCACTTATTTTGTCATTTACCCTTTGAACTACAGCTTTTTCATCTCTTCCTTGAAGATTTGATAATAAATCTTTGCAGAATTTACTCGAATCTCCACCTGATACTTTGCCCTTTAATAGATCAACTACAACAGCATCATCATATGCTTTAGCAATGTTCCTTTTTGTTCCAATTAAATCGGCTTCTACGATTTGATTTGTCCAAAAAACCTTTTTTAATTCTTTATGCGGGGCAAAAATCTCGAGACTAGCAATTGCAATTTCGGTCATTACTTCATCGCCTGTCACAATTACAGGTTTCCCAATTAAAATAGCCATAATTGCTTTGTCTAGATCCTTTTTTATGACCTTATTTAGAAACTGCATACTACCTTTAGTCTTTGATTTAGTTATTGTTATTTTTCTAGATGCATAAAATTCCTCAATTTCTACTTTATATGATTGAATGTCTAACAAAGAATCAATTTTTTGTTTAATTAGATTTGGTAATGATTTGCCGAAAACATATTTCTCTCTGATTAGATTGCTAACTCTCTTGCATTGTGTAGAGAGAAATGGTGCCATCCTATACATTTGAAGTTGTTCTTTTGAATCCATAAGAACAATTAATGAACAAGATCTTTGACCACCTCTTATTTTTGGAGCAGGAATTGTGAATAAATATGAAAATGCAATCATATTTTGCTTGCTAAAGGGAATAATTGACTCACCACAAAGCTCACTTTTATCATCTGTGTGTAATGATAAAGAACCTATCATTACTTTAACAGCTATTTCGCTTGCAGATTGATCATTTAGAAACTTATGATAAGCACTTATAGGACCAATTGCATCATCAAATGTTGCGAAACAAACTGACACCTTATTTTCTGATTGCAATTTTACATTCCTACTGTTATTTTTTAGAAGTTGTGGATTAAATGTCATTCAAAGCCCCCTTCTGATTTGGTTCCATATAGACAAATCATAGAAGTTAAAGTTCTTCTTGATTCGTGAGTACTTTGGATTTTTTGGCTATGTTGACATTTGTAACAATTTGATACAATAAGTTTTGAATTACTTTGAGGGCACTGAATTTCTTTGAATTTAATGTTTTTTTTATGTACAGCTGCGTTTTTTTCTGATCTTTTTGCTTTAGAAAAATTCTCAACGTTATGCATCAACAACTTACATTCCCAAGTAGTATTTTCTGAACTGTTAACTCATAAAATATTCTAAATTTTAACTTAAAAACCCAAACTTTTTGAAATAAATCATAATTAGTTATTAATCACTTTAAGTAATCTCTCTTTAAATTTCGAATCAGCAAAATTAAATATCTTTACTTCTCCCCATCCAACATTTTTAGCATATTTCTTAATTAAGTCAACATGATCTTTTTTATTAGTAATAATAACAGCAAGTCCATCTTTCTTCATCTTTAATGTAGCAGCAGCAATTAATGCTTTTAATTCGTCCTTTTTTTCTTGTAGAATCGATGTATTATTTTCTGTTACTATGATAGCATCATTGCACCATATACTACCTACTATTGCAGATTTGGGTATCTCAAAAGCAAACTGCCAGCTTTTTTTTGTTAAACCAAATTCATTCCAATTTGGAAAGTCTATTCGTCTTATTACTGTTTTAATTCGATCCTTTCTACATATTCGTCTAATAGTTTCGTAAATTATTTTCTGCTCCATGTAAGGAGTTGAAGAAAATATATGGAACGATCCTGAAGGATATGAAATGCTTTGTTTATATAGCATGCCTGTTTTGACTAATTTATTTA
>JAUVZH010000364.1 GCA_030602675.1 Candidatus Heimdallarchaeota archaeon
CTAAGAGAATTATTACTTGAAACAAACAGAATACCGCCCAAATCCAGCTATTTTCTCTATTAGTAGCAAAGTAACCTCTAACAATTGGAAATATTGGCCATCCTACAGACATGAAAAAAGCAACAACACTATTTGCTATAACAAAATTCCTGAAAGTTTTATTTTCAATAACTGGTCTTAGAGAAAAGGCTTTCTGCTCTTTTAGCTTTTCTGTTTGTGGCTCCGGTAAAAATAAGCTTATAATTGCTGCAATAATGAAGAGACCTGCAGTTATCTCAAATATGATAAGAAATTCCTTTGACTCATCTTGACCAAAATCACCCATAAATCCTACAAATAATAAACAGATTAAAGTTGCAAATGCACCAATTAATGTTAATAAACTAATCAATCCCGCACGATTCTTCTTGTTTGTTATATCTCCTTGTAATGCTGTGAATGCTGGATAATAAGAAGCAAATCCCACCGAAAACACAACTACTCCTATTACCAAAACCCAACCATTTTGGATTAGTGGAAAGAGAGCAAGTGATATACCTGACACTAAAAGTCCTATAAACATCATAATTTTACGACCGATACTGTCTGAAATTCGTCCAAAAGTTGCTTGGGATGCCATTTGAATCAAATTTCTTAAGGAGGTTATTAGTGAAAGTGCAGTTGTTGTTGCTCCAATGAATACAGCAAAAAGACCAGTAAATGTTCTAGCAATAAAAGTAGCAGCTTGCCCTAAAGCAGCAATAGAATACAAAGGTACTTTAAATCCGTTGGAATCCTTAGCTTCCTCTGTATTTGGTTGTTGTTCACCATTTTCTCCTGTTTCAGTCATCTCAGTCACAAAATTTTCTAACGTCTAATCATTGACTGAATCTTATTTAAACTTCACTTTATTGACGAAACAGAAATTAGTATTCAATTTTCCTTAATGCATCTTTAGCAGGAATTAATATCTCAAAGAGAGTTTTCATTCCTTTAATAGTAATTTTAAATCTTCGGAGGGTTGCATCTTCCCTTTCTGTTGATGTTTTACTTTCTTCTATAACTTGAATGAAACCTTTCACTTCCATATCATCCAAAATTTCATTGAGTTTATGATAATCACTTACAGCAGAGCTACGTATAGCATAGAAGCTAAGACCTAGGTTATAGTCATCGGATGAACCATCCTCACATTGAGCTAATTTAGATAGAATGGCTATCCATTTATCTAAATCATCGCTTCTGCGTTTCAATTATTCATCAACTCACGAATCATATCTTCAACAGTTCATTGCTAAAATTCTTCATCATTGCTCTTCTTTCATTAATCTATCAAAATTATCCAGAACCTTTTCCATAGCAGTATCATAGCTTTTCGAAATATGCTTTAATCGAGCATATTTTTGGAGAGATGTTATTACAATATAATTAATCATAAAACCTAATGCAATGTAGAGAGTAATACTGATACCCATGGAAGTGAAATTGCTCAAATAA
This sequence comes from Candidatus Heimdallarchaeota archaeon, assembly GCA_030602675.1. Lineage (GTDB taxonomy): Archaea > Asgardarchaeota > Heimdallarchaeia > JABLTI01 > JABLTI01 > JABLTI01. The sequence continues at coordinate 1,477 of JAUVZH010000364.1, forward strand.
TATTCAATAAACAATTGATTATAAGATCGATATTTACTAAATATCCAAATGAATCTTAAGAAACTGAACAATCCAGATATTAGTACTATTATCACTAAATAAGCAAATAAATCTCTTAGAACTTTTATTGAGCTAGAGATTTCATATTGGAACAATCGGAAATTTATGCTTCCCTCTTGATCAAGGACTCTTTCATCTTCGAGTTGTAATTTGATTTTTTCTGATCGAGTAATAAACCAAACAATTGCAACATATATTATAAAGCCAGCAATAATTGATATTGAGCTTGCTATGATTACTCTATTTGCTAATTCAATATTTGGTTCATAACTTGGACTTATGTTTTCGAAAAATCGTTCTTGAATCCCTGCGTAAAGGAAATCAACTGCAAGAATAATTCCTGCTAGTATTATTGTTCCTAAAATTAAAGCAATGATGAATGTTATTTTATCTTTATTTTGAGGATTCATGCCAATAGCTATGTTTGTATTATTTATAAAAAATTGGCAGTCTTTGCTAGCTCAATCCTCTTGTTCACCTGAAGTTAATCCTTCTAGAAGTTCTAATTCACGTAAAGACGTCTTAGCTATAACAATTCTGCCATAAGTTGGATACTCATATGTGATACTAATATCTGCTATATCAAATCTGTCAAACAGAATTTCCTTTAGAACATCAGCAATGTACCAACTTGTTTCAATTTTCTTGTCAGTCCTCAAAAATACCATTTCTTGCTCTATTTCATATTCTTCAAGTAAAATCTCAATAAATTCCTCTGCTATAAAATATTCAGGCAGTTCAAATACTGCTTTGACAATCATACCATCTTGGATTTCTTCATATGGTTTTCGTACAATTTTTGCAGTACGAATTAATCTATTTCTAAATTGAACTGCATCTTTTGTTAATGCACTACAATAGTGAAGTGAAATATTAAAGTCAGTTTCTTCCAGTATTTCTAAAGCCAGTTCTTCACTGCCAGCAATTGAGGAAGAATCTTCACTTTTTAGTTCAAATCCTTTTTCTTTTAGTTTCTCAAAATTTGCTTCTGTTGCTTCCAGCTCATTCATGTTGCAGAACTTTACTCTCTCGAGATTCTCAAGAAGTTGAAGGAACTTTATTGTTTCTTTTTTATTTCCTGGAATAACAGGAATTTCTGCACCCACTAACCATGGATAGAACAAAGCTCTTTCGATTGCTTTTTTTTGTTCTTTGTTTTGAGGATGAAAACGTATCTCATCTAAACCCGCATCATATAATTTCTTCAGATTTTCCTCAGATGCATATCTACCTGATGTATATAGATGTATATAGAATTTCTTACCAAATTCCTTTTTCATTTTCTGAATGTAATCAACTGTCAAATCAATGCAGTGTAGCGGGTCTCCTCCAGTAATAGCTGCTCCTAAAGCATTCATATTTGTTGCTTCTAACATAACTCCTGAAAAACTAGTAATTGGTCGTTCATTTGCTAATATTATATCTCCACCACGCCTTGCTTTAGATAGAGAACAATAATAGCAATTTTCATGACATTTTCCTGTTGCGAGAAAGAATAACTCAGCGCCTTTTCGACAATTAATGCATCCTGGAGGTAATTGTCCTTTTACATATGAACCTCCTTTAAGCGCTCTAATTTTCTTTTTCACATTAATCAACTGCGATTTTTCAAGAGATTTTTATTGATTGGCTCTTCTTCTAATTATTGGGTTTTTATCTATTAAACCTTTGAATACTTCATCTACATTTTCATCTAATGATAACTCTAAATCTAGATAAACTCCAGTTCTACCTACTTTATCTCGAGTAGTTAAGATTCGTACTCTTTCTCTTACGAGTCCTACACTTACTCCAACTTTTTTTGCAACAATTGATTCAAATCCTGCAATTGGTGATTCTCGATGACCTTTATCTGTTGGCTCAATTAGCAGCAATCGTTTATCTACACCAGGAACACGATTATCTGATTTCAATTCATCTAAATTTAAACTACCTCCGAATTGAATGAACTCAAATTCACGTTCTCTAATTGATGTTAACGGAAATGTTATACAAATTACTTCACTTAGATAAATATGAGCTTTTACCAGATGTTTTGGTGTTGCTTGAACAATCTTCTTCCCATAAATTGGTAATCCTTCTTGCTGGAGAGCTAATTCTACATTGAATGATG
>JAUVZH010000213.1 GCA_030602675.1 Candidatus Heimdallarchaeota archaeon
GAAGAATGGTTCCATATCCCCAGCTATTAGTGTTAGAAACCAAGTTTTTACAGAAGCATTATTTGCTTGAAAATGGATACTTGGCCATTTTAAATGGTCTCCTAAACCTATCTCAGGCGGTATATAGGTAGGAGGTTTCCAAGGCATATTGTCTACCCAATTATGAATAAAGGGGCTGACAGTGATAACAAGTACTGCAAGGAGAAAATAAGTAAGCATATTCCTTCGATATTTTTCGTGCCCACCATTTCTCATTAGTAAGGAATGAATTATGCCATTTACAATCATACTCCAACCAATAATTTGTAAAGTATACATAGCAAATAGACCACTCCACATAGGATAAATATTTGACCAATCACCAGAACGAATAGCCGTTCCAAAATAACCAATATATCCAAAGCAATTATCTAAATAACCTATAGCTATAATACTAAATCCTGTTGTCATTTGCTTTTTTAATGCCTGATTTATGCTTGAGCCATCAGCAATTTTCTTTGTCATAGATAGAGTATTGACTGTTGAGGAAATAAGCAAAAAATAAGCATTCCAGCTGGCAAAGAAACCAACAATTAACCCAATAAGAAGTACAATCTTAGGAAGTCCGAGTATTTTTTCAGGGTCCTCTTTTACCCAATTGTAATCATATACATGTTCAAAAGTATGTAGAAAAGTCATTAACCAAATAGCTAATCCTCTTTGAAAATCCAATGAAGCAATGCGTTTTGAAGGTTTTACTGTACCTAAATCATTTTGAATATTCCGAAACACCAGTCCTATCTCCTGTCATAGTAATTTTATTTGGAATATTTACTATTAGAGCAATTCTTGTTTTCTACTATAATCATTCTATTTTGAGCTTATTAGGTATTTAAGCAATTTTATTCTTTTATTTCTTTCTTTTTATTTTTTCATATTCATTTCTAAGTAAACCATAATGAAGTAAACCAAAACGACGATTACCTTCCTTATTAGTTTCTCTTAAGTGCCCTTCTTTTTTAAATCCTAATCGTTCAGCTAATTTATAGCTTCTTTCATTAGTGTCTCGAGTAATTATGATAATCTTATGTGCTTTTAGTTCATCAAAAATAAATTTCATAGCTCTCTTTGCAGCTTCTGTTGCTAAACCTTTTCCTATTTGTTCTTGATCAAGATAGTAACCTAACTCGAATGACGGTACTTCCCATCTCTTGGGTTCTATCCAGATATTTCCTATAAATTCATTTGTTTTCTTTAACCATATCCCCATAACAAATCTGTCTCGAGCATCCCAAAAAGCTGATAATTGACAAACTCGTATTTCTGCATCTTCTAAGGTTTTAATATCAGTGGCTTCATCTACATGTTCTTTCAGAAAATTCCTATTATCATTTCTTTCAAGTAATGCAAATAATCCCTTGCCATCACCTTTCTTATATTTTCTAATTAATAACCGATTTGTTTCTATTTGTGTTGAAGGTTCTAGTAAGAGTTTTCTAGATGTGTTCATGTAAACCACAATAGTATTTTTTCTTTATTATAATCCCTTTTCAATATATTAAGTATAACTTGCAAGATTAGAACTCATGAACTTTATCTACAAATGTTTGAAAAGTAGACAGAATAAGATAGCTCTTATTGTAATGTGGTTTGCACCAAGAAAATTTAGGAATTGATTATTTTAATCAGCAAAAACTAAAATAACTCTCTAAACGTTGTTTTAGTATAGTTTTATTGGGTTGTGTTTAATTTGAATAGTATCATTATTCGAAATGGTTTGATTGTAACAGATATTGAACAGTATAAAGCTGATATTAAAATCATTGGGGAAAAAATTGTTGAAATTAGTCCTAATCTACCAAAATCAAAGGAAGATGTCCAAGAGATAGATGCAAAGGATATGTTAATTTTGCCAGGGGGGATAGATCCACATGTTCATCTATCACTTCCGGATTACGTTCCTGAAATCTACCGTTGGGCAGACGATTTCGAGAGTGGTTCTAAAGCTGCCCTAGCAGGGGGAATAACAACTTTAGGTTGCATTTCTGTTCCAGATAAAGAAGAATCTTTGCTAGGAATTATTGAACGAGAATCAAAAACTATACAGAAGCAAGCTATCGCAGATGTGATGATTCATCCCGTCCTTTTTACACCAACCGAAGAAAAGCTAAAAGAAATCCCTAAATTAGCAGAACAAGGTTGCACTACTATCAAAATATTCATGGTTACAGATGATTTTGATAAACATCACACAGAATATCAAAAAGCAATCCAAGCAGCAGGAGATGCTGGAATGCTTTCAATGATTCATTGTGAGGATAATACAATTATTAAAGAAACTTGTGAGAAAATGATTGCTGAAGGTCGAGGATCATTAGTAAACTACGCTGACAGTAGAACCGTTCATTCAGAAGTGGTTGCTACTAAAGGAGCAGTAGCAATGTGTGAGGCAACTGGTGCACCAATTTATATTGTTCACTTATCCTCTAAAGGAGCCTTAAAAGTCTGTGAAGAAGCACAAGCAAAATCATTACCCGTTTATGTTGAAGGTAGACCTATTTTCTTGTATCTTACTAGAGAAAAATACCTTGAACCTGAAGGAGCATTGTATGTTGTTCAACCTCCTCTTCGTGAAGCGAGTGATATATCTGCTCTCTGGGAAGGCATAAACAAAGGATCGATTCATACAATTGCTACAGACCATGCTCCACATACTCGAGAGCAAAAACTTGATCCTTCACTGAATATTTCCAATCTAGTACCAGGAATAAATGAATTACAATTAATGCTACCCATGTTCCACTCAAGAGCAGTAGTTAAAGGTAAGATTTCGATCGAGCAATTTGTAGCTTTAACATCAACGAATGTTGCAAAACTTTTTGGTCTTTATCCTCGGAAAGGAACTATTCAAATTGGTTCGGATGCTGATTTAGCAATCTGGAATACTAAAGAGGAACGAATAATAAAAAATGAGGATATGTTCTCAAAAGCTGGTTTTTCAATCTATGAGGGTGAAAAAGTAACAGGTTGGCCACATATATTAACTCGGCGAGGTAAGATCGTTTATGAGAAAGGAAAATTCCTAGCTGAACCAGGTTCTGGGCAAGTACTTCAACGAGCTAAAACACAAAAACTAAACTGAGCAAGTTATTTCTAATTTTAATCAGATTTTTGTCATTGCTATTCAAGTTAATTGCTGATAATTACTTAAAGACTTGAGGGAGTCTTTTCGATAATTTAATTATGTTAGTTAATTTAGTGGAGTTTAAACTAATCATTGTTTATTCAATAAATTATTAAGCAAACATTATATGTTTCCACTATTGTTCTTAATTCATTGGTGAGATAATGAATATCCTTGTTACAGGTTCGTTTGGACAAATTGGATCTAAAGTTCTTGAAAGTTTATCACAAACAAATTACAATATTCGTTGTTTTGATCTTAAGAATAAACAAACAAAAAAAGTTGCCAGAAATTATAAGAATAGATTTGAGATTTTTTGGGGTGATATTAGAGATAAAACTAGACTGGCACAAGTTGTTGTCAATCAAGATTTAATTATCCATCTAGCTTTTCATCTCCCACCTATAAATGAGGATAATTTATCTTTTGCTCGAGAGGTTAACATTACTGGAATGGAAAATCTTATTGAACTTGCTAAAAAGCAGTCTGTACCCCCGAAAATCATCTTTGCATCATCAGTTTCGATCTATGGTGACGTTCGTAATAAACTACAACCAATTAGTACGAATGCAGAACCAAATCCTGTTGATTATTATGCAAAACATAAAGTAGAATGTATGGAAATTCTCAGAAAATCGGGCTTAACCTATTCAATTTTTATCCTAGGTTTTATTCCTCCAATAGATAGCTTAAGAATTGATCCAATGATGTTTGAGATGCCTTTGGATACAAATATTGAGCTACTTCATGAGAAAGATGTTGCATTAGCCTTTGAAAATGCTATATCCAATGATGATATTTGGAATAGAACTTTTCATATAGCTGGGGGAGAAAAATGTCGTTTGAAATATTCAGACTTTATTGATCAATCAATGAATACTATGGGACTTGGTTCATTACCAAAAGAAGCATTTGGTGGTCAAAACTACCATAGTTGTTTTATGAGCTCAGAGAAAAGTCAAGCAATTCTGAATTATCAATATCATTCAGCTCAAGATATTCTTAGTGATATGAAAGAAGCTAACAAAACAATTATTGTATTGGTTAAGACCTTCAGACCGTTAATTAGGAGATATTTAATCAAGCAATCTCCGTACATCTGATGAAACTGGACTAAAATTAATAATGTCATTATGTCTAGGAATTTCTGTTTTACTAATCATTTGGAAGAGAAAAGAGTAAAGCTTGGTATGTATTTAATCGACAATAATTAATAGGTGAAATTTTTTTAAATGGTAATCTTATCTGTTTCTTGTGGTTGAGATGGATTCGACTATAAGTGAATATGAAGAATTACGAGTTGAAAAAATAGACGATCGAACTACGATATTTCAGAAAACTCTTCGCTATTTATACCGATTATTTCTACCTTTGATGTTCTCAACATTGATTCTGGCTTGGGCATTATATCCAGAACGCTATGACTGGAGATATGAATATATCAGTAATCTTGGAGGATTAACTTCAAAAGATGAAGGCCTCAATAACATTGTTGCTTCTCGAGTTATGAGCATTGGTTTTGCATTAGTTGCTGTTGTATCCTTAACAATTGCGATAATTTACTTCATCAATAAAGAAGCCATTAAATGGCGAAGAATTATGTTAGGCATATTCAATCTATTAATCACTATAGGAGCTGCAGGAGTAGCTATACCATCAAAACATCCTGTAATTGGTAAATTTCATCAAATTGGTGCGATGATCTTTCTATTTACGTTTGCTATTACAAATATGTCTTTACAAGGAACACGATCAAGGAGCAAATTTAAGCGGAGATCCGAAGAAAAGAAAACCGATTTTACAATTGATATGACAGTAGCAGCTTTGGTTCTATTTGCATTTCTATTACTAGGTATTTTCTATATAGTTGATGAATGGTTAGGAGTTGCTGCATTAAGTTCATCTGCTGAGGTTATGCAAAAAGTAGTTCTTATTGTAGATTGTATTGCTATCTATCGTCTAGATGTCGATGACATGTGAATTGTCAACACTTAGATTTACAAAACGACAAAAACCAACTGAAATAGTTGGTTTATCTTTTTTTACTCATTAATCCTAGTTCATTGGAAAAGGAATAAAAGCAAGATTGACACTATCAAAGATTATGCCATTTACTCCCTTTCACCTAGGATTTGGCATCTTTCTGTTTGCCCTTTGTCCTTATATCGATGCATTCGCAATTCTAATTGGGACGGTTATCATTGATATTGAAGGCATACTCTATATGTTATTTGGGATTGGAGTACAACATGGGTATACGCATAGCCTATTGGGTGTGATGATTTATCTAATTCCTTGTTCAATCTTTAGCTGGTTAATTTATAAAATCAATCAAAAAATAACCAACAGAGAATACAAATTTAATATCCCTCTCTCATTGCTTTCAGGTTTCTTAGGGTTAATGTCTCATATTTTCTTTGATGGTTGTTTGTATCCTGAAATGAAAAC
>JAUVZH010000259.1 GCA_030602675.1 Candidatus Heimdallarchaeota archaeon
CTATTTCGATTGTATCGTTCAAAAGAAATGATTAACTAAAAACACCGGTTCAGTAGTATTTAATTAAAAGAACATCTCTAATATAATTGGTGTAATTGAAAATTGTCAAATACGCAAGCACGTTTTTGTAAATTCTGCGGAGAACGAGTAGATTTTCTTGCTGAATTTAATGATTACTTCTGTCGTTTTTGCCATTCCTATCAAACACATGGCGAATCGATTAGTGTAGGTGGAAAGAAAAGTCCTGCTTATAATATTGATCCAAACCCACCTCCAGTAACTCCACCGGTTTTACCACCTGCATGGCGTGGTAACATTCCGATGTTTAGGCATAGAGAATATTTGGTCATTCAAGCATTTCTAAGTTGGGGACCTAAATATACTATCTATAATGTTACTGGTCATAAAATGGGTGAAATTAAAGGCAAAATCATTAGCTGGGGTGGTGAATGGAATTTCTTCGATTTTGAGGGAAGAAAAGTTGCTAATCTTAAAGGGAATCCAACAATCATAACATTCCAAGATAAAAAATTCGACATACGAGATCATCAAGGAAGATTCAAAGGAGCTATTAAAGGAAAATATGGTTTTCTGAGAAGAAAATGGGAGCTTTATGATGCAAATGGAAGGCTAGTTGGTCGACCTGATGAACAAGTATGGGTAAAAATGAATTGGCGACTGGTTGATCCCCAAGGAAGAATTCTCTTAACAGTTGACAAGAAATGGTTTACATTTAGAGACCAATTTAGAGTTGTTGTTAGTGAACACATTGATCCGCTAATTGCATTAGCATATGCAGTAGCAATTGATTATATGTACTTTAAAAGTGATAAAAGCAGTAGCAGTTGGTAATAACCAACTCTTTTACTCTTTTTTTTTGGAATTAAGTGTTATGCATTCAATTTATTTTGATTAGTAAAAATATTTTTAATACTAATAACCTTGTCTGGTAATGAATCCTAATGCTAAGTAAAGATCAGTTAAAACTACTAATACCAATTAATCTCTTCCACACTATGGCTCATATTTACCCTTATTTCTTACCTATTTTGATGCAAGTAATACCAAATGAGGATATCTTCATTGATTATACTCGAGTAGGAATTATTAGCTATGACAAGTGTTCTTGTTATGATTCCGTTTACAATTTTAATAGGATTCATAGGTGATAGAATACGCAAATGGCGTCTAGAATTAATTATCCTAGGGTATGCTCTTGTTTTTTCCCACACATTCATCATTTATGTTGCCAATAGTTTTGCAGTTTTAATAGTAGCAACAGTAGTGGGTGGAATAGGTGCTTCAGTTTTCCATCCGATAGCTCTTCCATTACTATCACAGGAATTTGGTGCTGAAAGGAATCTTGCCCATAGTTTCAATTTAATCTTTGGTACAATAGGCGCTATTATAACACCAATAGCGACAATTGGTCTTTCTAGTTGGTTGGGTTGGAGAACTGCTACATTAATCCTTGGCATTTTTGGTGCTATATGTTTCCCAATTCTAGTAATTTTGTTATTACTTGTTAAGAAATATCAAAAATACAAACCAATTGAAGATATAGTAATGGGTGAGAAAGTAATATCTCATGAAAAGAGAGTTAAAAAATCAAATCGTAAGAAAAGGTTTGCATTAGGCATTATTACTGCTCCATTGGTTGTTGTAGTTATAGCTCAAGTGATACGTGCAGGAATCTTTCGAATAATTAACACATTCACATCTTTTATTTTTGAAGATCAATTTGGGGCTACGAAATTCAACTCAGCCCTGATAATGGCAATAGTTATAGGTGCAGGGGGAGCTTCGACCTTTATTAGCGGTTTTATTTCACCAAGATTTGGTAGCTTGAAAACACTCATCATCTCTAATGTTGGATCAACTATTGCTGCAGTATTCATAGCTATTTTCATTGGTACTCTTGTGATAAAAAACATCGATCTAAAAACATCTGCATTTGGTATTACTTTACTGGTAACTGCAGTAATACTGTTCGTGTTTCTCACAGCTACATACTATCCTGGAGATCCGGCAAATAACTCATTATTTGCTGAAATGATACCTCTAGAAATTTTGAGTTCAGCAAATGGCATCATTACTGCTCTGATGATTGGTATTTCTTCTGTTGCTCCATTACTTTTTGGTTATATTGTCGATAAGCAGTATAACTTACCATATCAATACTTGCTACCGATTATTTTGTCAGTAATCCCCTTAGCTCTACTATTTTATATCAAATCAAAAATTGGTTTCAAAACACCAGAGCAAGTTGAAAGTGAAAGAGCTATGGTATTGTTAAATAATAATTCAAGTGAAAAAGAGTAACTGTTTTTATCCGAAATACTCAAACATCACTAAATTCCCAACCATTATGAACATACAAATTACAACCCCCTGCCATTACAAGGCTCTCTTTACCATACTCATTATTACCCATTTGCTAGAAATAGACTTTTAATAAAAAATGAAAAGTAAGTAAAGATTAGTTCTTTACTTACAATCTAGATGCTTTTTTTCTCTTATGTTTTACAATTACTATTACACACATAGAAATAATTCCACTTAGTGTAATATAGAAAGTAAATCCAGGGAATAAACCACTACTAGTACTTGTCCACACTGAGCTTGCGCTTAAGTCAACCATGAGGGTTACAGAAGCACTACTTGTGATATATCCAGTACCAGAATAATAAGCATTTATTGCGAATAGACCAGTTTTGCCATTGACATCAACTTGGAAATCTCCGTATTGATCTGCAACAACTATAGTGTCTGTTTTTTCACCAGTATTAACTTCCTCAATGATTAGAAATACTGTTCGATCTCCATCATCTTGGGGCATTGACTGTTGTGGTATGTCATCCAAGAAACTAAGTTCTCCATTGATTGTAAAACTATTTTCATCTCTGATTGTAGCATCGATATTCAAACTACTTCGATACATTATCGTTGCAGTAAGGGTTACACCTCCAAATGGTGTGAGATGTATATCTCCAATAAAAGTTTCATTGTCTTCATCGAAAATAACATTCGTTGATGCTACGAGATCTGCTTGCACAGTATCAGTAATACGAGCATCTGGACCAGGTGTAATTTCAATATTGAAAACCTTTGCTTCATTTGCTGCAAAAGTGTGGAAATCACCTATACCATTGCCTGTAACTGTCCATCCACCAGTTACACCTAAAACATTGATATGGATTTCTTTTGTTTCTTTCCAAGGATTAATAATTGTGAAATCTTTGCTTACAGATCCATATATTGCATTAGCATATACCATACCCGGTATTGGTGAACCAGATGATACTTCAAAGAAGTCAATGTTTTCTTGTGCATCATTATTACCAGTATTGTCTTCTAAGATGTGATCCTCAATTACAACTTTTACACAAGAGTGCATATCCATTATTCCGGTGTCTGTTGGTGAAACATCATGAGTTGGAGTCCAAAGAGCGTAAACATCAAGAGTTGTACCTTTAACAACTGTAAGTCCTGATACAGTATCGATTAGATTCCAAGAACCACTTGCACCAGCTCCAATTGGAGTATTTTCATAGAATTTAACAGTAACACTGCTAGCATCAGCATCACCAATGTTATTGATTTTTGCATAAAGTCTATTTTCATGATTTAAAAGTGGATCATCACCATTTCCTACTGGGTTGTGACCATCACCATCGTTGTGTCTATACCAATTCCACCCATTCACTGGGCTATCGATGTAGATGTCTATTGATTCGTAAGGTCCTGGTGAACCTGGTGGATCACCCCATTCATTGATCATTAAATCAGGTGTTCCACCTGCAGCATTTGTCACTATAATATCAAATCCATCAAAGGAGAAATCATCTATTTCAATAGTGATACCATTACCAGTATCTGTGAATATTTGACCAACATCATACAAGCAATCATCTAAATCTTCAACTGGGTCAGGATCAGGATCTGAACCGTGGGTGCTATCTATATCTGTACATTCATCATTATCATTGTCACCTTCATCTACGAGGTAAATAAGCACGCCTTCATCCGGCAACCAAGCATCTTCTGATTTTTGTTCGATTACTTCAACACGATAATATTCTGTTGTTGATATTTCAACTTTCAATGATTGAATATCACCATTTATATCAAGATGCCGTGGTCTTACATGATATGTTCCACTACCACCACCTGATATTGTTACTTGGTTACTTGCTACATCAAACCAACCAGCATGATTATCGATAAGCTGAGTGTAAACATTACAACCAGACGGATATGCTCGAGCCATTAAACTATAAAAACTAGCATAATTCTTCTGTGTACCTCCAGAACCATGAGTATGTCGTAAGAGAAAACAATGACCCATTTCATGAGCTATTCGACCCCAGACTACTTCAATTGGATCTGTGTCTTGTTCACCTACGATTGTTGCTTCTTTATTGAAATTTCCCTCAGCTGTATTGATGTTGACCTGGGTACCAAGTGTACTTACTCCACGCCACCAAATGTCGCCCAGAACGATAATGATATTATCATAGTTTGAAAAGTTGATATCTCCATCTGCTAAAGCTACTGCATCATCAACAAGATCATGCTAATTAACATCAAAAACGAGAGAATTCCAAGGACTAAGATGCCCGTAATGAGCCATATTATTCCCTAAATCATACCATCCTTCAACTATCCAATCAATCGACATTAACCCATAGGTAGCATTTACCCAGTAGTCGTCAATTGTCTGCATAATGCCCTCATGTTCAGCTTGTGTCCATCTGGTCGCATAATCAGAAAAATGACAAAGAATTACCGCAAAACTTTGCGGACCTGTTCTTGCAGCTTTTGATCCAAGAAACTCCTCATATGGTGTTACCTGGAAATCAGTTACAACC
>JAUVZH010000455.1 GCA_030602675.1 Candidatus Heimdallarchaeota archaeon
TATCATAAAGAATGGTAGGAAAAATGCTGGGAATACTCTCTCATTCAATTCAATTGATGCGATAAGGAATATTAATTCAACAATAGCTATTGCTAACCAGGCGAATGTAGATAAATCCATTATTTTGATTTCAATAGGTTGTTCTTTCCAATTAGTAAATAATTCGAACTTTTTTGTTTCTGGAACTTCTGTGCTACTCATCTGAAATCATCACTATTATTCTTTCTAGAATCGAGTTTGCATGTTTATCTTTAAATATTTTGTTTAAATTCTCTTTATCAAATAAATGAGGATTAAAATTCTCCCCCAACCAACTCTCGTCTTCTTTTTAATCTGAATATTATAGATCCAACTACTATAACGGAATAGAATGATATTGTAGTTATTAAAATGGTATTTTCATTTAGCTCGTCTAATGGGAATAATTCTACATTTGTTTCTGATATTATAAAACTTGCACTCATTCTATCTCCTCTTGAAGGATCGTAAAATGAACCAGACATATAAAATAATAATCCATACCAATCACTATTTTGGTTTCGAGCTAATCCATACAGTAATGTCATATTTAGATATGGACCAATAGATTTGTAGATAAACACTTCATAATACTTGTCCAATATATGTATTGATTCACTTCTAAGACAAGTAGCAGTATAATTCCAAAAATTAGTTGATTTACCTACTTCTAAATCACTTGGGAAAACCCACATTGGTGTTGGAGTTACTTCACCTTCTGGCCATTCAAAAAAGTGAACCATAAATAGATTGATTATGTAAGTATCTTTAGCATTGATGTATAGATGTCTGGTGTCAAGATTTTCACTACCAACAGCAGTTTCGTTGTAATAAAACAATCCTAAATCTGATATGACTAAAACATGAAATGTTCCAAAAATACTTGATTCGTTTATCATGTGCAGATATTCTACTGTTAATGTTCCTGAGGATTCCTCAAAGACTCCAACTGATTGTGTGATTGTGTAAACCGTTTTTTGATTTACAAAGGGAAATTGTGAATCCTCCTCAGCATTATATGTTATTAATTCTTCATCAATGGTATAGGAATTTACAGAAATAAAATTAATTGTAAACATCGTAAGGATAATTATTATGAGGAGGGCAAAATGCTTGCGTCTGTTAGATTCCAACATCTAAGTTCTCACATCACACAAAAGATTAAGAGATACTCAATAATAAACTATTTCTGTATAATTGTATTTTAGATTTAAAATAAATCATCTATTCCAATCATTAGTCTAGGAAGAGTTTTATCTACAAAATACATTTAATTTATAATTTCAAAATACAGTAGGAGAAGCAAATGGACCCTATAATCAATGTTGAGAATTTATCAAAAATATTTGGAAATTATCTCTCTAGAGCAAGAGTTACTTCCCTAAGGGATATTTCTTTTAAAGTTAACAAAGGAGATAGAATTTGCTTGTTTGGTCCTAACGGAGCGGGAAAATCAACAATAATGAAATCGATTATGGGGTTAATTAAACCAACAAAAGGACAGATTTTGGTTAAGAATTTAAACGCATACAGAAAGCAATTGCTTGTAAAGCAAATCATCGGTTATTTACCATCGGAATTGAATTTCTATCTTGAAACACCTTGTGGTGATTCACTATACCACTTTGGAGCTTTAAGAGGACTATCAAGAAAAGAAGCAAAAGAAGAAGTTAACCGTTTACTAGAAATGGTAGGGTTAGAAAAATGGGCTGATTTACCACCAAAACTAATGTCGTCAGGAATGAGGCAAAGATTTAGTCTTGCATTAGCAACGATTGGTGACCCTGAAATAATACTATTTGATGAACCCATTGCTTTTATAGATGTACAAGGGAAACTGAAAATCTACCAGCTTGTTCACGAATATGTTAAAGACAAGTCAAAAACAATCATTATGTCAACTCATAATATACAAGATGCAATGGTTATGAGTGACAGAATAATAGTAATTGATCGTGGTCAAATAATCATTGATGGACCAATTACAGAGGTTGTCACTAAAAGATGTAAATCTATGGAAATAATATTAGCATCAGATTTGCCAACTAAGAAGCAAATTAATAATGCATTAGGCGATGAACAATACGAGTTGGCTGGGAGAAAGATTATAGTAAAAGCAGAAGATGCTTTGCAAATCGCTGTTAATGTTGTTAATAAACTAAAAGCAAACAACATTCCTGTATTTTCATTCAGACCATTTGTTGAACAAAGAAGAAAAGAAAGTATAGAAGCAGAGGAGGGAGCATAATGGAAACATCAACTGAATCTACACAAAAATTGCAAAGAACTTTACTTACTGATTTCAAAGAAAATATAGAAATTATTCGATTTGAGACAAAAAGGATAATTATAACCCTGAAATACTTTATTGCTTTATCCTTAGTGCTACTTCCTGCGATTATTTTTCTAAATTCAATTTCTAAGGATTATGAAGCATTATTAATAAATTTAGGTAGAGAGAATTTTGAAAGATATGCTACAACAAGTTTTGTCTTGGTTGGTCAATTCTTAATGCAGATGATGGGGATAATGTTAGCTCTTGATAGTTTTGGAAAGTCAACTCATGAAAGTATGCAAAGATATTTTGCTTTGCCAATTCGTAGAGCAAAT
>JAUVZH010000211.1 GCA_030602675.1 Candidatus Heimdallarchaeota archaeon
ATTAGTTTCTTGTAAAAAGTCATCGAATTCTTTTACAACCTCTATCGCTTTTTCTACTATCTCTGCACTATATTTTCTTTCTTCACAAAATTTTTGGAAACCTTCAACGTCCATCATTATACCTTCTTTTTTTCTTATTTATATTGTACTTTTTGAGTAATATATTAGATTTCTCATTAAACTGAGAAGGTTTTTACATTATTGCAAGACTAAAACTTGATTATATGTAGACTTTGATTAGTGGTTTCTGAAAGTAATAATCACTTTTTGTCACCTCTCCTATCAGCAAAAGTATTTAGGTAAAAATAGGAGATTTATCAGTGCAGAAGATGAAAATAGAAGAGAAGATTGTTAAAACACTTATTCGACAAGGTGGTCCGTCAATATTTTCTTGGTCTGAAATCTACTTGAATCCATACCAAGGTTGCTACCACAACTGTGTTTATTGTGATGGAAAAAGTGAACATTATCATATGCATGATGATTTTGGTGATAGAATATTAGTTAAGAAAAATGCTCCTGCTCTTTTTGAGAAATTTCTGAAAAGTAAGAGTTTTCAACCAGTTCATGAGAAAGAACAATCTGCGATCGATGAATTCTTTCCGTCCTTAAAGGCAATTCCTAATTCTAAGGTTTTACCTAAATCAATTATTACTATTGGTGGTGGTGTTTGTGATTCTTATCAGCAAGCTGAAGAAACGGTCAAAATAACTAGAAAGTTACTCAAGATTGTTTATAATTACCAATTTCCTCTTTGGATTCTCACTAAAAGTAATCTTGTTTTAAGGGATATAGATTTAATCAAGAAAATCAACAAAGAAACATATGCTTGTGTTAATTTTACTATAACGCTAAGTGATGAGAAAACTCAAAAGATCTTTGAACCTCGAGCAAGCACAACTTCTGAACGTTTTGAGGCAATCCGAATTCTTCGTAAGGAGGGCATTCATTCTGGGGTATATTGTTATCCATCTTTACCATTCATTGGTAATACTGATGAGAATATCCAAGAAATTTATCAATGTGCAAAAAAGGTTGGCGCAGAATTTATCTATTGCAATGGATTAACCTTGAAACCAGGTCGCAGTAAGAATGAATTCATGCAAACATTGAGACAGTATTATCCTGACCTCTATCCAAAATACGAGTTACTTTATGGTAATAATAACAAATATGGTCATTTGGATCACGAGCAATTTGAAAATCTTGGGCTTATACGGTCATTGCATCGAGGATACAAACTTGGATATGAAATAGAATTGGATTATGCTGCAAAACGATTTGTACCTAAAGGAAGATTAACTACTAATCTTCAACTATCAGAATTATTACGTAGAATTGTTTATCTTAAAGGTAGTATATTGTATGAAGCAAGATATGAAGTTAATGCATTTAATAATGCTGCCAAATTGGTTGAGAATTCAAGTAGGGATTTTGGGAAACTTAGAGGGGATGAATTTGGTGATATTCCAACCAATAAACAAATCAAAGATGTGATTAAGGAGTTCGTTTTGACCTTAAAATCTGCTTATCTTAAGGATTTGGAGAAGCGTACTTATGATCACTTAGTTGATAAATATTATACGGAATAGAAAGCCGTGTTACAAGTATGAAAGTTGCTAAAGATATTACAGATTTAATAGGAAAAACTCCCCTAGTTCGACTTCAAAAACTTTTTCCAGGTTTCAAAGTTTATGGAAAATGTGAATTCATGAATCCCATGAGTGTTAAGGATCGTCCAATTCTGCAAATATTCAAAGATGCAGAAACAGATGGTAAACTTAAACCAGGGGATACTGTTGTGGAATGCACAAGTGGTAACACTGGGATAGCTGTAGCATATATTTCAGCAATTCGTGGATATGAAGCAGTCTTAGTGATGTCTGAGATTCAAAGCATTGAACGAAGAAAAATCTTGAAAGCCTTGGGAGCTGAACTTATTCTTACTCCGGCTAATCTTGGAACAAAAGGAGCTAGAAACAAATTAACAGAAATTCGAGAACAGAATCCTGAATATTTCTATGTTGGTCAACATGTTAATCCCTCAAATCCTAGAAGTCATTATCTTACTACTGGTCCTGAGATTTGGAAGGACACTAAAGGGAAAGTTGACATTCTTATTGCTGGTTTAGGGACAGGTGGAACAATATGTGGCGCAGGTAAGTACCTAAAAGAAATGAAACCAGAAGTACAACTTGTAGCTGTTGAACCCTTTGAATCCCCATTTATATCAAAAGGAATATTTCGACCCCACAAATTGATGGGAACAGCACCTGGATTTGTTCCTGAAACACTTGATAGAGAAATAATTGATGAAATAAAACTTGTTAAGGAAAGTGATGCTTTTGCAATATGTCGATTACTTGGCAAGAAAGAAGGTATACTTGCTGGTATCAGCTCTGGAGCTACATGCAAAGTTGCGACAGACATCCTTCAGTTTCAGGAAAATAAGAATAAAACTATAGTTGTTATTTTAGCTGACACCGGAGAGCGTTATTTGAGTGTTGAAGGATTATTTGCTTAAAAATGAGCGAATATTAATTGATTAACAATATTTCTTGTATAAAATTTAAAAAGGTTAATTCGTTAAATGCAATAATTCGATTTGAAATTTCATGTATTTTACAAATTCTCGGAGATAAGTAAAATGGCAACCCCAGATGATTATTATGTAATTGAACAATTCACTTTAGAAGATTACCATTTCAAGGAAATAGCTAATCTAATTACTGGAGCATTTCTTGCTGATGAAACAGCTCAAGATGAAGGAGCAATACTTGTATTCACGGAACAAACATTCAGAACAATTTTTGGATTGCCTTCAATTGATAGAAGATTGTTCGTTCGAGCTAGATATAGACCTACTAATGAAGTAGTAGGATTTCTTGGAACGATAAACAAAAATCTGTTGATAGATGGAAAACAATACAAATGTGGCATTCCAGCATGGTTGGCTGTATCTAAAAAGCACCAAAGGAAAGGATTAGCAAAAAGGATGGGATTAAAGATGCTTGAAGTCGGCAAAGCAGAGGGTTATGATGCTGCATTTTCATTTCATGAACCAGAACAACATGGCTTAGATACTTCTAAAGCTGTTGCTCGAGAAGCTGATATACCCCTCAATAGATTGGTCATACTAGAAAAATTTGTAATTCGAGCATTTGATGTAGAAGAAATAGCTAAAGCTGTAAAGCTAAAATGGTATGAAAAATTATACTTTAAGACAAAGGAAAAAGTTGGTAAAGTAAAATCTAAACAAGTACGCCTCTATGATCCAAAAGACATCGATCAAATATTTGACCTTACAATGGACCTTGTTATAAAATCACATTTGTCTATTGTTCCAGAATTTGAGGATATGAAATGGATGCTAGATCAACCTAACGTGCTATGTGTTGTTCATGAGGACAAAAAGGGAAAAATTAATGGCTATATACTTGTATGGCAGTTTATATTAGCTGGTTTTGGCAATGAACTTCCTTTTGGATGGCTAGACACAGTTCATGCCTACAATCTTAATCAAAAAGAAGTTAAAGATTTAGCAAACTTCATGAGTCTTGAAGCGATAAAACTAGGATGGAAAGGTGTGCAAACGCCATATATTCCTTACTTCGATGCTAAACCCTTCATTAAATCAAACTTCATCTTTTTCGGAAAGAAAATAGGTATAGATTTGTTTAACTGGTCAAATATTCCTATACCAGAGAAAATTGAATCGATTTACTTCATCTGGCGATAATCAAAAGAAGGAAATTATCAAATTGAAATCTTTCTTTCATTTTCTTTCCTTTTTATCTTGAATTGTAAATGTTTAAATCATTTTTTGAGTATTAACAAATTATGACTTCCGATTTGAATGCACTTGTTCGGTTAAAGAAATCAGATATCAAACCAGCTATTGAGATGTTTTCTCGAACATTTCTAAATGACCCATTAGCTGCTTATATTTTTCCAAATGAAGAAAAAAGATGTGAAGATTTACAGCATTATTTTCGATTCCGAATAAGTTATGGTATTTTATACGGTGAAGTTTATGCAATTTCTCCTGACATAGAAGGTTTAGCTATTTGGGTTCACATTAACAACATAACAATGACTTACTGGCAGATGTTTCGAGCAGGTGGTATGAGACATTTCCGTATGTTGGGGAAAGAAAAAATAGGGAAAATGTTTGCGATAGAAAAATACACTTCAGCTATGCACCATCGAAATGCTGATTTCCCACACTGGCATTTAACACCAATTGGCGTTGACCCTAAACATCAAGGGAAAGGTTATGCTAGCAAATTAATGAGACCAATGTTTAAGAGATTCGATGAAGAGAATATAGCTTGCTTCCTTGAAACCCAAAGTCAGAGAAATGTTGAGATATACAAACGTTATGATTTCAAAATTTGTGAAAAAGGAGTTATTCCTGAAGCAAATCTCGAACATTGGGCTATGGTAAGATTACCTAAAAAGTAAAATGAAAGAAAAAGAGATACTTAATCTCTAATTCTAATCGCTTGATTGTAGTTCTACAGGTTGTGGAAAGTCATCAACATAATCGAATTGACTGTTATATAATTCTGCATAGAATCCATCTTTTGTAAGCAAATCTTCATGATTTCCCTGTTCTACTATGTCTCCATCTCGAATGACAAGAATAAGATCTGCATTTCTGATTGTTGACAAACGATGAGCAATAACAAAACTTGTTCTATTCGTCATCAAATCATCCATTGCCTTCTGGATTAGAATTTCTGTACGAGTATCTACAGAACTAGTAGCTTCATCAAGAATAAGAACAGGTGGATCAGCTAATACAGCTCTAGCAATTGTTAGAAGCTGCATTTGTCCTTGGGAAATATTCGTTATTTCTTCATTGATAATCATATCATAACCTCCAGGGAGCTTATGAACGAATGAATCAACATGAGCAGCTTTTGCAGCAGCTATTACTTCCTCATCTGTTGCTTCAGGACGACCATATCGAATATTTTCCATTATCGAACCATTGAATAGCCAAGTGTCTTGAAGCACCATTCCAAAATTGTCTCGAAGATTTACTCGAGTAACATCCCTGATATCAATTCCCTCGACAAGAATAGATCCATCATTTACATCATAGAAACGCATGAGTAATTTAACCATGGTTGTTTTTCCAGCACCTGTTGGACCTACAAGAGCGATTTTTTGTCCTGGTTTTGCTATTGCAGAAAAGTTGTGTATGATAGTTTTATCAATATTATAACCAAACTTAACATTTCTGAACTCAACTAAACCAGTTACATTTTCTAACTTCTTGGGATCCTTTGATTCAGCAACAAGTTCTTGTTCATCTAGAAATTCAAAAACTCGTTCTGAAGAAGCTGCAGTTCGTTGTAAAACATTAGATGCACTAGCAATTTGCCCTAATGGTCGTGTGAATGAGCGAACATATTGAATGAATGCTTGAATATCACCCACGGTGATTGATCCTTTGGATGTAAGATAACCACCCAGAACCGCTACAGCTACATAGCCCAAATTGCCTATAAAGGTCATTAGAGGCATCATTAGTCCAGAAAAGAATTGTGATTTCCAAGCAGATTCTTGGAGTGTATTATTGTATTTTTCAAATTCTTTAAGACTTTGTTC